>REAQ01000276.1 GCA_004294195.1 Sphingobacteriales bacterium
ACAATTTTCCTTCCTTGTTGAGCTTGATCTGATTATTGCTTTGAATCAACAACCCTTGTTTAAGATATTTTTCAATCCCTTTACTTAGTTGCGTAAATACATCGTCACCCCATTTCTCCTTCACTCGTAAAGTATCAACGCCTTCCATTGTACGAAGGGAAGTCATCAGGTATTCATTGAATTTTTGATTGTCAGTAAGATCTTCACGTTCGTAGGGGATGAGGCCCTGCATCAATGCATTGATGTAGCGGGCATTGTTGCTGACGTTCCAATAACGGGCGATGCCGTCATAGGAATGCGCACCGGGACCGAATCCGAAATAAGGAATCCCCTGCCAATAGGAACTGTTGTGTTGGCTCCGCATCCCAGGCTTTGCGAAATTGCTGATCTCATAATGTTCATATCCTGCGGCTTCCAGCATATCCATCGCCATCACAAATTGCCGGGCCTGCTGGTCTGGGTCTACCGTAGCTTTTTTCCCCTGCTGGATCATGGTTTGCAAAGCGGTTTTCGGTTCAACCGTGAGCGCGTAAGCGGATATATGAGGTACTTCCAGTTCAATAGCGCGTGCGAGGTTAGCCCTCCAGGCCTCATCATCCAGGCCCGGAACCCCGTAAATAAGATCTATGCTGAAATTATGGATGCCTTCTTTACGGATCAGTTCAATTCCCGCTAGTGCTTCTTCAGCCGTATGCGCGCGGTTCATCCATTGCAGGTCCTCATTTCTGAAACTCTGGATGCCGATGCTGAGCCGGTTAATGCCCTGGCTTATCCAAAATGGGACGCTGACCTCATTGATGTCATCTGGGTTCACCTCAAAACTGGTTTCTGCATCCGGAATGATCTGAAAACTCCGGCGTACCACCTCCATCAAGGTCCGCAATTCTTTGCGAAGCAGGATAGAGGGGGTGCCGCCACCAAAATATACAGTAGTAATGAGCCGGTTCTTTTTCCCCCGGGTAAGGTCGATTTCCTTGATGATGGCATCTACCATCTCGGATTTCGACTGCAAAGAGGTAGAAAAATGAAAATTGCAATAATGGCAGGCTCTTTTGCAATAGGGTATATGAAAATAAAGTCCGGTAGCGTTATCTGCACGATTGATCATCATCAACTAGTTTTGTACAATGCGTGGTACGGTGCTTATCCTCTTCTTATGCTGCTTTTGCTTCCAAATGGATGCAGCTTCCCAGGATAAGTATGCCGTCACGTATCGGTTCCTCGACAAAGATACCCTCCAGACCGCGGAAAGCTTAGGCCTGAAGCGGGGATTTTCCTCGCGCACGGAATGTATTTCCTACATGAATTCAGTGGTGGATCAACAGAAAATGAAGGGGTTTATCACGTTTTCGGTGGATTCTGTTCACTACGACAGCCTGAGAGCCGAGGCCTGGGTGTTCGCCGGAGCGCGATACACCTGGAAGAATATCCGGGTTCCGGGGAATGAAACATCCCTTTTTTCAGCAATGGGTTATCAGGAGAAGCTATTCAATGGAAAAGCGGTTGACCTCAATAAATTGCAGCAATTCCAGGATCGGATGCTTGGTTATATGGACAACCATGGATATCCTTTTGCCAAATTCCAGTTGGACAGTCTCGTGATGGATGGCGGTGAAGTGAGCGGTGTGTGGACGGTTGAGAAGGGGCCACATTATAAAATCGATTCCATCACGGTAACCGGAACAGCGAAGATTTCCAAATTCTACTTACAGCAATACCTCGAGATCCCCAATGGTTCCTATTACCGGAAAGACAAGCTGGAGGGCATCAGCAGGCGGATCATGGAACTGCCTTTCCTGAAAGAGTCGCAGCCATGGAACATGACCATGGTAGGCACAGGCTCTGTGGTCAACCTTTATCTGGATACGAGACGAAGCAGCCAGGTAAATGCCATCGTTGGTTTTTTGCCGGCCAACCAAACCCTCGGCGGCAAGATGCTGATCACGGGTGAAGCCAACCTGAATCTGAAAAATGCTTTTGGAGGTGGTGAAACCCTTGGCTTGAACTGGCAACAGTTGCAGATTCAAAGTCCAAGGCTGAACGTTGTTTTTCAACAGCCGTACATGTTCCGGTCAAGGTTTGGTTTTGATTTCAATTTTGATCTGTTCAAAAAAGATTCAAGTTTCCTCAACCTCAACCTCGTCCTCGGCCTGCAGTATATGGTGAGTCAACGGCAGCAGGGCAAATTGTTTTTTCAGAGCTTCCGTACCAACCTGATCAACGTAGATACCAATGCCATTAAGAATACCAAAACTTTACCGCAGTTTTTAGATGTATCCACACAGAACCTCGGCTTGGACTATAGTTTTAATAACACAGATTACCGTCTCAATCCAAGAAAGGGAAACGAATGGTATATCGTTGTGAGTGGTGGTTTGCGAAAGATCCGGGAAAACACTACCATCCTTGGTTTAACTACAGATGCTACCGGCAAGCCTTATGATTTCAGCAAACTCTACGATACATTGAATTTGCGGACCTATATGCTTCGGATGAAACTGGCGGGTGCGCATTATTTCAGAACGGGTAAGCAATCCACGATCCGTACGGCCATCTCCGGCGGCTGGCTCCAGACAGAAAATCCCTTCCGGAATGAATTGTTCCAGATTGGTGGATACAAGTTGTTGCGGGGCTTTGATGAAGAAAGTATTTATGCCAGCCAATATGCAGTGGGAACCGTTGAGTACAGGTATCTCATTGGTGTGAATGCATATCTGTTTGCATTTGCCGATGGGGGATGGGCCAGGGATAAATCTTTTGGTGCGGCCATCAGTCATACTTATTTCGGTACAGGTTTTGGATTGGCATTGGAAACAAAAGCAGGTATCCTCAACCTCAGCTATGCGGTGGGCAAACGTGATGACCAAACCTTCAGCCTTCGTCAGTCTAAAATTCACTTTGGATTTGTATCGATATTTTAACCGATGTATCCACGCGTCTCTACAAATATTATCCATCTAAAAAAGATACTTTTGCAGGGCATGAAATCCGGACGTTCTTTTTTTCTGTTGCTGATGATGCTGTTCTTGGCTTCTGCTACCATGGCGCAGGAAACGGATTCCATTAAACCAACGCCTGTTGTGCAGGATACCGGCTTCCGTCCGCAGCGAGTGGATACTACAACCAGGCCAGTGAGGCCAAAACCGAAACCGCCTAAGCCCGCAGTGGATAGTGTTCGCAAAGATTCTGTGATGAATGATTCTGTTACCATTGTTCCTTCACAGCCTGCAGTGGACAGCTTCGCTGTTTCTAAGGTGCTCCCGAGTGTACGTTTACTCTTCCCCGTTACCCTGCGTTACCCAACGATTTATGGTGCAGAAGTTGGTGGATATATGAAACAGTATGAGCGGTTCAATGTTACTGCGCCAGTACAAAAAAAGAAAGCGCTGGAGCGCGTAGTAGAACAAAAAGACTGGATCTTTTATTTTTTCTGCGGACTCCTGCTGGCCGTAGCGTTCATCAATCTTGCGTTCAAGAAATATGTGGTGGATCTGTTCAGGGTTTTCTTCAACACTTCCCTGCGGCAGAAACAACTCCGGGAACAACTTACGCAAACACCCCTTCCATCGCTCTTGCTTAATATCATTTTCTGCGTGAGCGGTGGGTCGTTTATTTTTTTTGTACTCCGTCACTATCAGATACGGACCGGCCTGCATCCAGCTGTAGAGTTATTGGCGGCTGCCGGACTGATTGCAGGGATCTATCTCGTGAAATTTATTTTTGTGAGCATGATGGGGTGGATGTTTGACCGCCGCCCGGCAGCTGAAAACTACCTGTTTGCCGTTTTCCTGGTTAATAAGGTGGCCGGATTGACCCTGATTCCATTTACCATGTTATTGGCCTATGGAGACGGGGGCACAAGGGAGGTAGTGTTGACTCTATCGCTCATCATTCTTTTAGTGCTGGCCCTGATGCGATTGACGAAGGGCTTTGCTGCCATTAATGGCCTGAAAGTGGGCCTGATCCCCTACCTGGTCTTCGTTGCCGCCTTTGATATTGTACCCACGTTACTGGTCTACAAAGTTTTGATGAGTATTTTTGTGTAGAATCTCCGTACCTTTGCACATCGAAATTTTCGAAACGAACCGGTAATTTATGGCTGAGGCAAACAAGTCAGTGAAAAAGATTCTGATTACCCAACCCCGTCCCGAGTCCGATAAGTCGCCCTATTTCGAGCTGGCTAAGCGGTATGCCGTGGAGATGGAGTTCTTCCCATTCATCCGGCTTGAGCCCATCCCCTGCAAAGAATTCAGGAAGCAGAAAATAGAGATCGCCGAGTATTCATCGGTGATTTTCACCAGCCGCAATGCCATCGACCATTTCTTCCGTATCTGCGAAGAGTTGAAGCTGAATGTCTCCCAGGATACTAAATATTTCTGCATCACCGAAGCGGTGGCGCTATATCTGCAGAAGTTCATTCTGTACAGAAAGCGTAAGGTTTTTTATGGTGCCGATGGTACCAACAAGAGTCTGTTTGACGTGATGAACAAGCATAAGGAGAATGAGAAATTTCTCTATCCCTGTTCCGAAAACCAGCAAGACAATGAGATCGTTAACTGGCTGAAGAACAACAAATGTGAATTCCAGACGCCGTTCATGTACCGCACCATCAGCAATGATGTCAGCAAACTGGATGCACACAAATTTGACGTGATCTGTTTCTTTACGCCCAGTGGCGTGAAGAGCCTTTTTGAAAATTTCCCCGCTTACTCCCAGAACGGAACCTTCATTGGAGCCTTCGGCAGCAATACCTCCAAAGCCATACAGGAAGCGGGTTTGCAGCTGCACATCAAAGCGCCCGAACCGCAAGTGCCGTCTATGATTGCGGCATTAGAGAAGTTCCTGTCAACCAAGAAGTAAAAATTAAGAAGTAAAAATTAAAAAGCTATCGCAAAGAACTATACCCAGAACAACCTGTTAAGGTTTCATAGCTTTTACTTTAGAATTTTTATTTTTCATGAATCGCCTCGCTTCAGAGACCAGCCCTTATTTGCTGCAACATGCCCATAATCCTGTGGATTGGTATCCATGGGGGGAGGAAGCATTGTTGCTGGCGAAGAAACTGGACAAGCCGATCCTCGTGAGCATCGGTTATTCAGCCTGTCATTGGTGTCACGTGATGGAGCGGGAAAGTTTTGAGGACCCTGCTACGGCGGCATTCATGAATGAAGCCTTTGTGAACGTGAAGATCGATAGGGAGGAGCGGCCGGATCTGGACCACATATATATGGACGCCGTGCAGGCTATGAGTGGCAGTGGTGGTTGGCCCCTCAACGTATTTCTCACCCCCGAGGCAAAGCCGTTTTATGGGGGAACTTATTTTCCACCTGCACGGGTACACAACCGGCCTTCCTGGATGGAGGTGCTATCCGGAATATCGAGAGCATTTCGGGAAGACAGGGATAAGATAGAGGAGCAGGCACAGCAGCTAACGGATCATCTCAGCCAGCAGAATCAGTTTGGGACCAATGCCCTGCAGGTGAACATCCTGCAGGAGGAACGCTTTAACTATACCCAGCTCCACCAGGCTTTTGACGCGGCTATGGGGCAGGCAGACAAACTGTCGGGTGGTTTTGGCAAGGCGCCCAAGTTCCCACAGACCTTTACCATCAATTATTTACTTCGATATCATTTCCTGACCGGCACACAGGAAGCGCTGGATCAGGCTTTGTTGAGTCTCGATAAAATGATCCAGGGAGGCATCTATGACCATCTGGGCGGGGGTTTTGCCCGGTATTCTACGGATACAGAGTGGCTGGCACCGCATTTTGAGAAGATGTTGTACGATAATGCGTTGCTTGTGCTCAGCCTTTGTGAAGCATTTCAGGTGACGGCCAACCCGGTATATGAAAAGATCATCAGGCAAACATTGGGGTTTGTGATTGATGAGCTGATGGACGAAGAAGGCGGCTTTTATAGCGCGCTGGATGCGGATTCTGAAGGAGAGGAGGGTAAATTTTATACCTGGAGCCTGGCTGAAGTGATGGACGTATTGGGTGAGGAAGATGGCCCGTGGTTTGCAGAGATCTATGATGTAACGGAAAAGGGGAACTGGGAGCATGTGAATATCCTGAGGGTGCGTGATGAAGAAAGGTGGAAGGTGGAAGTTGGAAGTATGAAGTGGGAGAAATGCAGGAAGGCGCTGATGGCGAGAAGGGGTGGAAGGGTAAGGCCGGGTTTGGACGATAAGATCCTGACCAGTTGGAACGCTCTGATGAATCTGGCCTTTAGTTCAGCTGCAACTGTGCTGAATGATGCCCAGATCAGACAAGTGGCAGAGAAGAATATGGCGTTTTTATGGAGCTACAGGGAGAAGGCAGGGGAGTGGAGACATAATTATAAGAAGGGGGAATATAAGGTTGCCGCTTTTTTGGATGATCAGGCCTATCTGATTTGGGCCATGACCGGATTGTACGAAATGGGCGGGGATGAGATCTGGCTCAACCGCGCGAAGGCCATGATGGATGAAGTGAGTGCAGCCTATTCCGATGAAGAGAGCCGTTTCTACTATTATACCCAAAAAGGACAGGAAGATGTGATCGTGCGGAAGAAAGAGATTTACGATGGGGCAACCCCGTCCGGAAATGCGGTAATGGCATTGAACGGGTGGAAACTGGGCGTGCTGACGGGTAACGAATCATGGAAAAACCGGTCGAGGGATATGGTTGATGCTGTATTGCAGGTAGCCACCCGTTATCCTACCTCATTTGGGGTATGGAGCAGCCTCTTGGCTGAGTTGGCGACGGGTACTTTTGAGATCGGCATTCTGGGTCCGGGAGCGGACGAAAAGCGTAAACAGTTGTTGCTGAAATATTTGCCGTTTAAAGTAGTGCAGTCGGCCGAAAATAACCGGGAAGATCTTCCGTTATTAATGGGGAAAAATAGTGGGGCTGATGCGTTGGTATACCTATGTAGGGACTATGTGTGTAAGAAACCCGTTGAAAGCATTGAAGAGTTGTTCCAACTGATTGAATCGGAATTGCCGGGTAAATCAGATACGGCACAATAAGGGAGAAAAAGATCCGTTATTTATGGAAGCGGATAGTGTTCTGCTGACTTGTTAAATATTGTATTAAGATTCAAAACACCTTTAATAGTCAAGGGAATATTAATCTATATTTGTCCAAATACCATCAATACTTTTTATGAAAATGAGAAACCTTCTGTTCAACCTGGGAACGCTTCTGCTGGTGTCATTACTGGCAGCAAGTTGTGGCAAACTGGGGAAATCCAAATCCAAGGGTTTACCGGATGATGGTCAGCTCCACGGGGTTGCACCTGGTGCGGCGTCAGACATGACGAAGCCTCCTGGCATGGTTTACGTACCACAGGGAACCTTTCACATGGGACCCAGCGATGAAGACGTAAGCTATTCCTTCACCGCCCGCAATCGTCAGATTTCCATCAATGGATTCTGGATGGATGCAACGGAGATCACCAACAATGAATATCGCCAATTCGTTTGGGCTGTTCGTGACTCTATCGCTGCCACAATCCTGAATTACAAAAAGCCAGGTGGTGATGGTGTTGAAATCATCGATCAGGCAAAGATGAAAACGATGAAGTGGAATGATCCTAAGATCCTGGAGCAGCTTAACGCAATGATCGTTACGCCAGACAACCGGGTGAATGGTAAAAAAGAAATCGATGCTGACAAGCTCGTTTACCACTCTGAGATTTTTGATTACAAAGAGGCATCACGCCGTGAGAATTCCGGTAAGCCACGTTCACAATTCATCGTTAAGAAAGACGTGAAAGTGTATCCCGATACATTGGTATGGGTTCGTGACTTCTCTTATTCCTACAATGAGCCGATGTCTAAAAGATATTTCAGCCACCCTGCTTTCGGGAACTATCCTGTAGTAGGTGTGAACTGGAAACAAGCGATGGCATTCTGCGAGTGGAGAACAAATTTGTTGAACGCCAATCGCGAGAAGAAGAAGAAGAACCTGGAATCAGATTTCCGTCTGCCTACAGAAGCTGAGTGGGAATACGCCGCACGCGGTGGTCGCTCACAAGCACCTTATCCCTGGGGTGGTTATTACCTGAGGAACAAGAAAGGATGTCTGTTGGCTAACTTCAAACCCGGACGTGGTAACTATCCTGAAGATGGTGGTTTCTATACGGTAAGGGCTGATGGTTACTGGCCTAACGACTTCGGTCTGTATAATATGGCAGGTAACGTTGCTGAGTGGACTTCTTCCCTGTACTATGAAGGTGCTTACAACTTCCAGCATGACATGAACCCAGACATCCGCTGGAACGCTAAAGACAGTGATCCTCCCCGTATGAAGCGTAAAGTGATCCGCGGTGGTAGCTGGAAAGACGTAGGTTATTTCCTTCAGACTGGAGCTCGTAACTATGAGTACCAGGATACAGCCAAGTCTTACATCGGTTTCCGTTGTGTAGTTGATCTTCCTCCAACTCCTTCTAAGAAGACCAGGGGTTAATTGGAACACCATTCCTCGAATTGAACACTTTAAAATAAAGAACATCATGCTGTGTAAAGCAAGCCTTTGCCCAGCATGATATTCTCCGAATCCTAAAAATTAAAACCACAAAAATTCACCGTTATGGCAGGTACAAACAAACAAACAGACAAACTTGTAAACATCATCGTGTGCGTAGGTGCAGCGGTAGTAATCTTTGGTGCATGGGCCAAGATCCTTCACCAGTCTTATGCTGACATCATGCTAACTGTAGGTCTTCTTACTGAGGCAGCAATCTTCCTCGTGTATGCATTCCTCCCGCCTCCCGGCCAGGAAATGGCTAAGCTGGCAGAAGCTCTTCCTAAAATGGCTGGATCCGCAGGTAACCCTGCCCTGGCTTCTATGGATAAAATGCTTGCTGAAGCTGAAATCAATCCAGCAAACATGAAGCGTTTGAGCGACAACTTTTCAAAGTTCGGTACTACCGTAGAAAAGATGTCTGACATTGCTGACGTATCACATGCTACGGCAGATTACACACAGAAAACAAAAGAAGCAACAGCTGCACTGAGCACCATGAAAGATGCTTATCAAAATGCTGCTTCAACCATAGGCCATTTCAACAACGCCGCTGACAGCACCCGTCAGTTCCATGAGCAGGTTCAGACCTTGACTAAAAACCTGGGTTCACTGAACACGATCTACGAACTGGAGCTTCAGGATACCAACAATCACCTGAAAGCAATGAACGGTTTCTACAGCAATCTCGTAAACGCTTCACAAGCTATGCAGGGAAGTGCTGACGATGCGAAGAAAACACAAGAGCAAATCGCATTGCTGGCTAAGAACCTGAGCAACCTGAACAATGTTTACGGAAACATGCTGGCTGCCATGCAAGGCCGCAACTAATCAGTAGTGTTGAGTTGATTGAAAAACCCTAATCTAAATTTTAAATCCAACTAGAAATGGCACTACCTAAAGAACCGCGGCAGAAGATGATCAACATGATGTATCTCGTGTTGACCGCACTCCTGGCGCTCAATGTATCTGCTGAAATCATAAATGCGTTCAAGACCGTTGACAATAGTCTGTTACAGTCTAACGCTGTGTTAAACACCTCGTCCGGTTCTGTCTACGAAAGCCTTTCAGAAATGATGAAGGATCCAAAGACTGCTGAGAAAGCAGGGGTCTGGAAACCTAAGGCAGACAAAGCTAAAGAATTGGCAAAGCAGACTTCAGACCTGATCGACAAATACAAGCAACAACTGAAAGAAGAAGCTGACCTGAATAAGGAAACCGGCGACTTCAAAGAAGATAATGTTGATGCGGCCACGCGCCTCTTTGACACCAAGGGTGAAGGTAAAAACCTTTATGCTGCCCTTGAGAACTTCAAAAAGAACATCCTGGCAATTGATCCGGACATTTCTAAGGCACTGGCAGCAAAACTGCCTTTGAACCTTGACGTCCCCAAATCATCTACGGGCAAGAAGCCTACTGGTGACAAGGTAGCTGACTGGGTATATGGTAATTTCCATATGACTCCAACAGTTGCTGCACTTACCATGCTGAGCAAATTCCAGAATGATGTAAAGAATACCGAAAACCAAGTGGCTACTTTCTGTGCAAGCCAGGTGGGTGCGGTGAAGATCGTGTACGATAAATTCGTTCCATTGATCGGTACCAGCTCAACTTACCTGATGCCCGGTGAAGAAATGGAAGTTACTGCAGGTCTTGGTGCCTTCAACGCTTCTGTAAAGCCTGAGATTACAATCAATGGTGCTCCTGTATCTGTTGACGAGACTGGTGTAGGTACCAAGAAGTTCAATGTGAACAGCAGCGGTAAAGTTAGCGTTAACGTTACCTATGTTGATCCAAACTCTGGTGAAAAGAAAGTGACTACTAAAACCATCGATTATACTGTAGGTACACCTTCAGGTGTAGCGGTGATGGCTGACAAAATGAACGTACTGTACATTGGTGTAGACAATCCGTTGACCATTACTGCAGGCGCTGGTTCTGAAAAAGTATCTGCTTCATTCACTGGTGGTGGCATTAGGAAAGTGAGCGGAAACAAATACATCGCCAACCCAAAAGAGGCGGGCGAGCATTTCATAACCGTAACAGTTGAGGGTAAATCAGCCGGTAAAGTAGGCTTCCGTGTGAAGCAACTTCCTTTGCCAGCTGCCTATGTAGGTAACCTGAAGCCTGGTCCAGTACCAACAGCTAACTTCAAGGCTATGGGTGGTGTGATCGCTAAACTGGAAGATTCTGAATTTGATGCGCCATATGAAGTAGTTAGCTACACAGTAGGAGCATTGAGTGCCGATATTCCAGACTATGCACCCGTTACCAATAACGGAAACAGGTGGAACGGTGGAGCGGCTAATTTGATCAACAAACTGAAGCCGGGAGCGTTGGTGGTCATCACTGACATCAAGGTAAAAGGACCTTCCGGAGCAATTAGGTCATTATCCGGCAGCTTATCCTACAGTTTGAAGTAAGATTAACATAACTGACAATAAGTACTGATAGAGAATCGTTTATTTTGTATTGTAAACTGTAGACCATGAAATTCCAATTGGCAAAATATGTTTTACTGGTGACTGCGTTCGGTCTCGCTACGCAGGTGGTTGATGCGCAAACGACGCGCAAGAAAACCACCAGGGCCAAGACCGGCACAACCAAGAAAACAACGTCCAAGAACTCTCAATCCAATACGGCCAATGCCAATTTGAATGCAAAGGCTGCCGATACAGTAGTTCCCGTGGCGAAAATTGATCCCCTGGCTATTGATACGCCGAAAAAATCCCTCCGCAATGATGCGGCAGTGGAAAGGAACCTCGTGAAAGACAGGACTCCCCTTGCGCATGAGAACATTCGCGAGGATGATGCCTGGTACCGCGAGCGCGTATGGAGGGAGATCGATATCCGCGAGAAAATGAACCTTCCTTTCCGTTATAAGGCAGATGAAGATAATGGTAATCAACGTTTCATTATCATTCTGCTGAATGCACTGCGTTCGGGCGAAGTGACTGCCTTCGATAACAATGTTGATGACAGGTTTACTACTCCTATGACATTAGAGAAGATCGGTGAAATGATTGCTGGGAAATGCGATACTACACAGATTCCGGATTACGTAAAAGATCCTAACGGCACCAAAGGTATTTTCAAAGACACGATGGTTTGTCAAGTATTCAACCCTGATGATATCACGAAATTCAGGATCAAAGAAGAGTGGGTGTTTGACAAGGAAAGTTCAAGGATGTATGCACGTATTCTGGGTATTGCTCCAGTTAAAACCTATATCGATCAAAGTACCGGTGCAATTCTCGGTGAGTCTCCTATATTCTGGGTATACTACCCTGATCTGAGGCCAACCCTTGCAAGGTACGAAGTGTATAATGGTAAGAACTTCGGTGCGCGGATGAGTTGGGAAGAGCTTTTCGAAAGCCGCTATTTTAGTAGCTATATTGTAAAGTCTACCATTGAAAATCCTTACGACATGTACATCAAACAGTATATTAAGGATGATATCCTGAAGTTGCTGGAAGGTGAGAACATTAAAGAAAGGATCTTCAACTTTGAAC
>REAQ01000277.1 GCA_004294195.1 Sphingobacteriales bacterium
AAGAAAATTGGATTAATCGGGCACTCTGAAGGTGGGTTGATTGCGCCGATGGTTGCCGCAAGAAATAAAGATGTAGCATTCATTGTACTCATGGCTGGTCCGGGCGTGAATGGAAAAGAAGTTCTCCGCATACAAATAGACCTATTGAATAGAGCAGCAGGTATGTCAGAGGTGGAAAGTCAGAAACAGGTTGCATTTACAACTGGTATCATGGATATCATTCAAATGGGTGGAGACTCAACAGTAAAAAGCGCTGCTTTAAGGGCTTATTTGTATAAAGGTTATGAGGCTTTGCCTGATGATGTGAAAAAACAAATGACAGAACAACAATTCTCGCTGGAATACAGTTCCTTTAACACACCATGGTTCTCTTATTTCATGCAGTACGAACCAGCACTAGCGCTCGAAAAAATCAAAATCCCAGTACTAGTCTTGAATGGCACCAAAGACCTGCAAGTCTGGGCACCACAAAATCTGCCCGCCATTGAAAAAGCATTAAAGAAAGGAGGCAACAAAAAGTACGTCATCAAAGAATTACCAAACCTCAATCACCTATTCCAGGAAGCGAAAACCGGCGGGTCATCAGAGTATTCAGAAATTGAACAAACCCTATCGCCATTACTATTAGAAGAGATCACACGCTTCCTCAAACAAAAAACCAATCTACCATAAACCAGTGCCAATTGCCAATTGCTAATTGTCAAATGCTAATTGCCATAATATGGCGATATCATCAGATACACCACCACACCCGTCACACTCACATACAACCAAATCGGCCAGGTGATCTTAGCAATCTTCCGATGTGCAGGCCATTCACCAGTAAGACCACGATATGCTGTAAACAAAATAAACGGTAGTATCACCGCGGCTAAAAAAATATGCGTAATCAAGATGAAGAAGTATACATACCTGATGGCGCCTTCGCCACCAAATTTGGTATCACCGGATAACAAGTGATGTGCGATGTAAGACAACAAAAACAAAACAGAAAGTGCCATTGCACTGAACATAATGTTTCGGTGTAGCAATTGGTTACCCCGTTTGATAGCCACTAGTCCTGCAACAAGCAACACAGAGACCATTGAATTAATGACCGCATTGAAAGTGGCAAATACATGCACATTGAATCCGAGGTCTACTTCTAGTTTCACCCTTGAAAGGATCACCACTGCGATGAATACCACAGCAGAAACTGTAAAAATCAATCCTTTGGCCGTTCTATCATTCTTCTGTATCGTTGCTTGCAACATGGGATTATTTTCTAAACAGGTTTCGTTTTTTCTTCTTGTCCTTTTCCAGGGTCAGCAACACCACATCGTTCATCAGCTTGTCCAGATGCGTACTGTCTAATCCATTGTACCAGCCACGCACTACTCTGTCTTTGTCTAGCAGGAACAAACTTGGCGTATGGATGAATGCTGTATCAACAACTTTTGAATCCGCAATGTTCGCCTTGTATTCCTGAATAGCCAGATCATATATTGTTTTCTTATCACCAGTGAGCATCCACCAGGTATCATGGTTGATTCCGTATTTATCGCCATACGCTTTTAATCTTGACGCCGAATCCCTTTCGGGATCAACGGTATAAGACACGAAGCGCAGCACCGTATCGGTTTTATTGAAATCATCCTGGATCCGTTTCATGCTACGCGTGAGTGTGGGGCAGATAGAAGGACAGGAAGTGAAAAAGAAATCAACGATGATGATCTTGTTCTTCCAATCGCCTTCATTGATGGACACCTCTTTACCAAACTGATTGGTCAACCGCACATCCTTGACCTTATGCCACACCGTATCCATCGAAGTCTTGCCATCTTTGGTAACGGCAACCACGGTATCATAAAAATATCTCTTCGGCATCACAACAGCTGAGGTGCTGAGGCCGCTTACAATAAAGTATGAAATGAGGGGAATGATCACGGCCACACCAATGGCTGCCAACGTCTTGCTATTCATAATGCAAAAGTAAAATGTCCCGGACGATTGCCGGGACATTTCTATCATTTTCGTAATAAATTATCATTACTCAATTCCGCCGGGTTTCTTCGCATCAACGGGCTTGGTCACCTGCTCCTGTTTAGCGGGTCTGTGACCAGCATCGGTGTTCCGCAGGTTTCTCCATGCATTACCATCCCAGAGGAAGGCTGCGATAAACCAGATAAACAGCATCAACGGGACCACGATCGTCATAATCATATTCTTTACTTCATCACCCAGGTGCATGAACACACCTACGATGTAGAAGGCTTTCAACAGTGAAAGGATCACGATCACGCCTTTGATAAAGAGGATCAGGGCATGACTTGGATCGGGATTTTTATGAAGCATGTAAATGCCAAAGCCCAAGGCCAGTTCTATGAGGGTAATCACCGACAAAATAACTGTAGTACGAACGATTTTCTTTATCGTGCTTGCTGAGTCTCCGGGAGCATGATGGAAGGTTACTTCCGGTGAATGTGTATTGGATGAGTGCTGCATGATGAAAATATCTTTTGGTTGTTTTTGATCAGATCAGATAGAAACAAAGGAATACGAATACCCATACCAGGTCTACAAAGTGCCAGTACAAACCAGCCTTCTCGATCATCTGGTAATGTCCGCGCCTGTCGAATGTGCCATTCAGCGTCATGATCAGCATAATGATGTTGATCACCACACCAGACAATACGTGAAAGCCATGGAAACCAGTTATGCCGAAGAAATATCCGCCGAAAGCAACGGGACCTGTTTTGGTCACCTGCATGCCATCGTGCATCATTCCTGTTACATCCGGACCCCAGGGGTTGCGACTAACCGTAGTTCCGATCTCCTGTACCACACCATCAATCAATACGGGATGATGACCAGTGATCAGGTGCGTCCACTCCCAGGCCTGGCAGCTAAGGAAGGCGATACCACCGACGATTGTCCAGATCATCCACTTGATCACGCCTTTGCGGTCCATGTGATGTCCCGCATGTACAGCAAGCACCATTGTAACGGAGGAGATGATGAGGATGAAGGTCATCAAGCTCACAAAAGCCAGCGGAAGGTTGGCATGGCCGGCAAATGGGAAGGCATTGAATACATGGTTAGGATCAGGCCAGTAGTTCTGGCTGAAGCGGATGGTACCGTAAGAGATGAGGAAGGCCCCGAAGGTGAACGCGTCACTCATCAGGAAGTACCACATCATCAGTTTACCATACTCCATGTTGAAAGGGCTTCTACCCCCTGCCCACCATTTGATATCCGATGTTGCTGCTGTTGCCATTTTCTATTGTTTCTTGTTTTGGGTTCTAATTTTTCCGGTTATTTCATTACACTGAAAAAGAGGATCAGATAAATCCATAACAGGTCTACAAAATGCCAGTAGGTTGACGCCACTTCAATGGGTACCGGGTTATAACTCCGGATCTTTGCATTTCTCGACCTGACATACATGACGAAAAACGCAATGACTCCTCCCAGTAAGTGCGCACCATGCAAAGATGCAATGGCCAGCAGAAAACTGAAAGAGGCATTTGATCCTGCACCTACCAGTTTAATATCTTGCTTCGTTAAGGCTGTAAAGCCTACGATCTGCAAGATCAGGAAAGCCAGCCCTAAGAGTGCAGTGATGCCCAGCATCTGCCTGTACTTCAGCATTTGGCGTTCCTTAAATGCTTTCTGCGCAAGATACGTGGTCAATGAACTCGCCAGAATCACCACGGTTGAGATCCAGAATGCCTTGGGTATCTCCAGCAATGCCCAGTTTGCCTGCGCACGCTTTACGATATAGGCACTCGTCAACCCTGCAAACATCATCAGAATACTCCCGATGGCCACCCAAAGGGTAAACTTATGGGGATGTATTTTCTTTCGTTGTTGTTCACTCACTGCTTGCATAATTTCAAATCTCTCAATCTCTTAATCTCTCAATCTCTTAATCTCTCAATCTCTATAACTTGTCTCCCAACAATGCAATCAACACCACGGGAAGATAGATATACGAACTAAACATTACTCTTCTTGCAGCCTTCACATCCATGTCTCTGTACAATCTTACACACTGGGCAATCATGAACAAGTTCGCTAAAGCTACAATGATCAAGGATATCCAGCCAGTCATATTCCAGGCCCAGGGCAACATCCCCAGGGGAACCAGGATCACAGAATACAATAAGGCCTGCACCGCAGCGTACTTGGTTGGCCCGCCTTTGTCTGGCAGTAACTTAAACCCTGCACGTGCATAATCATTGTATGCCACCCAGGCAATCGCCCAGAAATGCGGGAACTGCCAGAAAAACTGGATCGCAAAAAGGATCCAGCCTCCGATGCTCAGTTCATCCGTTCCTGCCACCCAGCCAATGAGGCAGGGAAGCGCTCCCGGTATTCCGCCTACCAGTACGGCAATGGAGTGTTTCTTCTTCAATGGTGTATAAACAAAGGCGTACAGGAATAGGCTGAAAGCCGAGATCCCTGCGGAAAGCCAGTTGAAATAATACCCCATCATGATCACACCTACCGCGCCCGCGATCAATGCGAAGGTCCAGCCTTCATCCACACTCATCCTTCCGGCCGCTACGGGTCGGGTGGCGGTGCGTTTCATCATCGCGTCGGTATCCTTCTCCACTACCTGGTTAATGGCATTGGCTGATCCGGTGATCAACATACCTGCTGCAAAAAGAAAAAGAACTGATGGCCAGTAAAATGAAATATTGGGCGCAAGCAAGTAACATACCACAGAGGAAAATACCACCGTGAAGCTTAAAGTAAACTTCATCAGCTGGCCATAATCCTTCAACTTCTGCTTCACAGGATTCACCCGTGCCGCGCCTTCTTGTTCATTCACTGTTGTCAAATATCTGCTTCGTCCGAAGACGAAAAGTTTTAATGATGTGATTCATTTGGACCTACGGGCTCATTCTGGGGGATGAATTCCCTTCCGTCCTTACCGTAATCATATGCCCAACGATGAACCTCAGGAATCTCACCAGGCCAGTTACCGTGACCAGGATTGATTGGCGTTGTCCATTCCAGCGTTGCTGCACCCCATGGGTTCTCGGTTTTCAATTTCCTACCCTTGAAAATGGAATAGAAAAAGTTGAACACCAACAACAGCTGCGCCGCAAATACCACCATCGCTACGGTACTGATGAACCTGTTCAGTTCTATAAACTGTTTAAAGCTCTCCCAGTTTGAGTAGTCATAGTACCGGCGAGGCATACCTGCAAAACCTTGGTAGTGCATCGGCCAGAAGATCAGGTAAGCACCCACAAATGTGATCCAGAAGTGAATATATGCCATGGTATTATTCAAATACCGGCCATACATTTTGGGGAACCAATGATTGAGACCTGCGAACATGCCGAAGAATGAAGCCACACCCATTACAATATGGAAGTGCGCCACAACAAAATAAGTATCGTGCAGGTGAAGATCCAAAGTAGAGTTACCGAGGAAGATACCTGTAAGACCACCGGAGATGAACAAGCTCACAAAGCCAATGGCATAAAGCATAGCCGGTGTGAAACGAAGATTACCTCTCCAGATAGTAGTTAACCAGTTAAATACTTTTACCGCAGACGGGATCGCGATCAACAGGGTCAACAGCACGAAGAATGCGCCCAGGAAAGGATTCAATCCAGTCACAAACATATGGTGTGCCCATACCAGGAACGCCAGGATGGTGATCGCGAACAGCGAAACAATCATCGCCAGGTATCCGAAGATAGGCTTGCGTGCATTCACACTCATTACTTCTGAAACCATACCCATTGCTGGAAGAAGGATGATATATACTTCGGGGTGACCAAGGAACCAGAACAAGTGCTGGAACAGGATGGCACTACCACCTTCGTTGGGAAGGATCTCTCCTTTTACCACAATATCAGAAAGATAAAAACTAGTACCCAGGTTCCTGTCGAACAACAAAAGGATTGCACCAGACAACAACACAGGGAAGCTCAATACGCCGAGTACCGCCGTAAAGAACAGTGCCCAAACCGTCAGGGGCAACCTCGTCATGCTCAACCCCTTGGTACGCATGTTGAGGATGGTAGAGATATAGTTCAAACCTCCAAGGAGTGATGATACGATGAACAATGCCATCGACACCAACCAGAGGTCCATACCAATTTTAGAACCTTCAGACGCCTGACCCAGTGCACTCAATGGAGGATAGATCGTCCAACCACCAGCTGCAGGACCTGTCTGCACGAAAAGAGAAGCGAACATTACAATAGATGCGCCGAAGAAGAACCAGTAAGACAACATGTTCAACATCGGAGACGCCATATCCCTTGCACCGATCTGTAAAGGAATGAGCAGGTTTGCAAAGGTTCCGCTCAAACCGGCAGTCAATACAAAGAATACCAGAATGGTTCCGTGCATAGTCACCAGTGCGTAGTAGAAATCAGGACTGATCTTACCGCCCTGTGCCCATTTCCCAAAAATGTCTTCCAGGAAAGGAAAGGTTGCATCCGGATAGCCGAGTTGCAGACGGAACAATACGGAGAACAAGCCACCAATGATGGCCCAGATCATACCCGTGATCAGGAACTGTTTCGCAATCATTTTATGATCCTGGCTGAACACATACTTAGAGATAAATGACTCTTCGTGGTGGTCATGTTCATGATGACCTGCATGACCATGATCATGTGCTACTTTCCCGATTACACTTTGTCCTTGAATAGTGGCTTCGCTCATCAGATTATATTTTCAGTTCGATTAATTATTATTTAGATAACGCAGCAATGGGCTTAGCTGTTGCAGAATCTGCTACGGCTACTGGTGTTTTCTTTCCTTCCATGACGGTTACATACTGTGGCTTCTTATCGGCGAGCCATGCATTGTACTCTTCCTGCGTCTCCACCACAATGATTCCCTTCATGGAATAGTGTCCTGAACCGCACATCTGATCACAAGAGATCTCGTACACGAAATCCTTGTTTCCTGTGATCTTCTTCATTTCAGCAGTAGTATACTTTGGTGTGAACCAAATGGTTGTAGGAATACCAGGAACTGCATCCATCTTCAGACGGAAATGGGGTAAGCCTACATCATGGATCACATCCTGCGCATTGATCACAAATTTCACGGGTTTGTTCACCACCAGGTGTACTTCTGAGGCTTCGATATCATCATGGCTGGATGCATCTTCCCAATCCACGCCGAGTGCATTGCCATCTGACGCGTTGGTGAGCCTGTAGTTCTTCCTGCCCAGTACCGCATCCTTACCAGGATAACGCACGAGCCAGTTGAATTGCTTACCGGTGATTTCTACTACTTGTGAACCTTGAGGTGCTTCCTTGGTGATGCCAAACCAGTAGTACAGTCCAAACCCTACCAGTACAGTAAGGAAAATAGCGGGTACTACAGTCCAAAGTACCTCCCATTTATTATTGTGCGGATAATAATACGCTTTCCTTTTCTCAGAATACTGGTATTTATAGGCAAACCAGAACAACATAATCTGGGTCATGAAGAATACTACACCTGTTACAGCAAGGGTGATCCACATCATTTTGTCGATCTTCTCACCGTGATCAGAAGCGGAAGGCTGAACAAACAGGGTCTTGCCATAATACAACTCATTGCAATACCACACGCCAACGAGGCCGGCAACGAGGAATACAATGAAAAGGAAGGCATTGATCTTGTTGTTCTGCAGAAAAGTTTTCTCCTCACCTTTCAAGACAGACACATATTCACTCGCTTTAGCGATCTGGAAGACCACCAAAAAGGCTAAAGCGAGGATTGCTAGGATAAAGAAACCTGACATCTATTCTGTAGTTTAATTAAGTATGATGAATAACACTCTCTTTCATAAACGGATGATTCACCGCAACCAGTGGTTTGCTTGCCAAACCCTTTCCTACGAAGTGCATGATCAGTCCGGCATACAGGGCAAGAACACCAAATTCAAACCACCCGAGGCTAAAGTGTTCACCCATACTGCCGGGCATTACCATCTGGTAAAAATCCACCCAATGTCCGAGAATGATCAAAACGGCAACAAACACCATCGTAGTATAGTTCCGTTTTGAACCCCTCCTCATTAATAACAAGAACGGCAGGAGGAAGTTTACAATAAGGTTAAGGAAGAATACACCTTTGTAGACACCTTGCACCCTTGGCTTGAAATAAACGGTTTCTTCCGGGATGTTGGCATACCAGATCAGCATGAACTGAGAATACCAGAGATAGGTCCAGAAGATGGAAAACGCGAACATGAACTTGCCCACATCGTGCAACTGCTCGTCCGTCGTGTATTCGAGGTAGTCGTTGTTCTTGAGATAAATAACATATAAAGCTACTAAAGCCATTCCAGATACGAAGGTGCTGGCGAAGGTGTACCAGCTGTACATCGTTGAATACCAATGCGCATCAATGCTCATCAGCCACAGCCAGGGAATGGTTGATCCTACAGTTAAACCGAAGAAGATCAGGAATGCAGAGGCCCAAACAGTATTCTTTTTAACATATGCCTTTCCAGCTTCATGATCCATCGGCTCATCTGCTTCATTGCTCAGATCCCTCATCTTCTTACCTACAAAACTCCACACGCCAAGGGTCAGAACGGTCCAGCCCAGGAAGAATACAGGGTTCAGGAACCCGCTCTTGCCTTTCAGGATGGGATCCTGCTCTACATGCTCTTTATCCAGCCAATGGTAGATATGGTGTTGATGACCGAAGATGATACCCAGGAAAACGATCAAAGCCAACACAGAAAACACCGGCACCAGTGTAGAGATGGCTTCCGGCACTCGCCTAAAGGCCATCTGCCAGCCGCCCATGGCCATGGTGGTCACACAAATAAAGAACATACTGGCGTTGGTGATCAGGAGGAAGAAGGTACTGTTTTGCAGCAGCACGGCCCAGAAACGGGTTTGTGCGTGTTCATCCTTACTGAATGCCAGGAAGAAAATACCGGCCAGCAAAGCCAATGCACCTACGGCCAGTAAGCCCATGGTCCATTTCTTATATCCCGGCGTTGCTTCAAATTGTTGCTTGATCATCGGATCGTATTAATGCTTTCTGAATGAATTGGTTATTTCTTGGCCGTTGAATCTGCCGCTCCGGCAGGCGCTGCTGCCGCCGCAGGTTTGGCCTGTTTGCTCTTAATATAAGCGATCACCATCCAGCGTTGCTTTGGCTGCAGTTGTGATGCATAGCTTCCCATCAGGTTCTTACCATATGTTGTGCTGTAATACATCTGTCCCTCAGGCATGCTCTCATACTTCGCGTCACCAACCAATGTAGCTGGTTTTGCAGGATAAGGACCATCACCGCCATTATACAACGGACCGTTTCCATCCAGTTTCGTACCATGGCAAATGCCACAGTTGATCAGGTATAAACGCTCCGCTTCTTTCAGGTCATCTGCGCTCAATGCAGGCAAAGGATTTTTCACTGCACGTGAAGCATAATAGTTGGCTGTATCCCCGGCCTTATCCATGGCAACATGGAATGGGTACGCATCACCACGCTTCACTGTTCCGGATACCGGCTCACGGTTGGTCTGCCCGTCTACAAAAACCGGACTGGGCGAGTAGGTCTCATACGCACGGCTATAAGCCATATCAGGCATATAAACCTTGCCCGGTTCGCGGCGCACATTGCTGCATCCCACTGCAATCACCAGCGTGATGATGGCCACAAATGATATGATCGTTAATTTTTTCATCGTCTGGTTATGCTTTATGCGATTACCTGTTCGTCTCTGTATAATTTCTCATTCCTATCGTACCGGCCTACCCACCATCCATCATCCGCTATCTGCGTATTCACTTCACTTGCTCCAACCTTATTCAGGAATTCTTTCACTTCTGCTTCGTTGGTCTTTGCGGTACACTCAATCACCATCACAAACAAATCATCCGTAGCCCTCGCGTGGAAGTGATGTTTCTTAATAAACGGTGCCAACTGACACAGGTAGCAAAACGTCAACACCATTCCCACCGCTGCCATCAATACCGTCAGCTCAAACGTTATCGGTATCCAGGCCGGCAAGGCAAAGTTGGGCTTACCACCCACGTTCACAGGCCAGTCTTTAGTGAAAGACCAGGTCATGAAACTCACTGCCGTGGTAGTGCCGGTAAGACCAAAAATGAAACCGGCTGTGTGCAGACTGGTTTCCCTGAGTCCCATCGCGTGATCCAGTCCGTGAACCGGAAAAGGCGTATAGATATCGTGGATCTTGTACCCGGCCTTCCTCACTTTGGAGACGGCAGGGAACAATACCTTTTCGTCATCAAAACAGCCTACTACAAATTTTTTAACTGCCATGTATCGTGTTTTACGCGTATTCTATTAATGATGATGTGTTTCTTCGTAGAACTCTTCTGTTGTCTTCTTATCCAGCGGCTTCATATCATCTTTATAACTTTCACCTGTGGTCTTCAATACATGCTTGATCTCCGCAATGGCGATCACAGGGAAGTATTTAGAGAACAGGAAGTAACAGGTAAAGAACAGTCCGAAGGTTCCTACATAGAAACCAATCTCCCAAATGGAAGGTCTGTAATAAATAGACCAGGAAGACGGAAGATAATCGCGGTACAAAGAGGTTACGATGATCACGAAACGCTCAAACCACATACCCACATTCACCACAATACTCATGATGAAAGTGAACAGTACATTCCTCCGGAGCTTCCTGAACCAGAACAGCTGAGGAGAGATCACATTACATGACATCATCAGCCAATAGCTCCAGCCATAGGCGCCTGCAATACGGTATTTAAAGAAAATGTCCTGCTCATAAGGCACCTGGCTATACCAGGCCATAAATAGTTCGGTCAGATAAGCCACACCCACAATAGAACCAGTGAGTACAATCACCTTGTTCATTGCTTCAATGTGACCGAGGGTAATATAGTCTTGCAGGTTCATCACCTTGCGGGAAATCAGCATCAGGGTTTGCACCATCGCGAAGCCGGAAAAGATCGCACCCGCAACAAAGTAAGGCGGGAAGATCGTAGTGTGCCAACCGGGAATGACAGAGGTGGCGAAGTCGAAGGATACGATGGTGTGCACCGAAAGTACGAGTGGTGTACTCAAACCGGCCAGCACGAGTGAAAGACTTTCATGACGTTGCCAGTGCTTGGTAGACCCCGTCCACCCGTACGCAGCGATGCCATAGAAATGTTTACGGAATTTGGTCTTTGCACGATCCCTTACCGTTGCCAGATCAGGCAACAAACCGGAGTACCAGAACAAAAGAGATACAGTAAAATAAGTTGAGATCGCAAATACGTCCCACAACAGCGGTGAGTTGTAGTTGGGCCATAATGGACCGCGCGTGTTGGGATAAGGCAAGGTGAAGAAGGCCATCCATACACGTCCCATGTGGAAGATCGGGAACTGGCCCGCGCACATTACCGCGAAGATGGTCATCGCTTCCGCCGCACGGTTCACACCCGTTCTCCATCCCTGGCGGAACAGCAGGAGGATCGCAGAGATCAGCGTACCGGCGTGACCAATACCTACCCACCATACGAAGTTGGTAATATCCCAACCCCAGTTAATGGTACGGTTCACGTTCCACTGGCCGATACCGTATACCACCTCGCGATATACAGAATACACACCAAACATCAGCAGCGCAAGAGAGATGAAAAATCCGATATACCATAACCGTGTAGGCTTGGCTTCTATCGTGCGACAGATATCCTCCGTCACATCGTGATAGGTCTTTTTCCCATCTACTAACGGCTCCCTGATCGGCGATTCGTATTTGACTAAACTCATTTGAAAATCTTATTGTCTAATAATCTAAATGTATTTCATTGCCACATTACCGCATTGCCAAATTGCCACATTGCTCAATGTCCCGTTGGCATCTTCTCTTCCTTCTTCACACCTTCCGCTGCCGCCGTCTCATGATGTTCACTCGCCACACCTACATGCCTGTCTGTATTCCTCACCTTAGCCAGGTAGTTGATATTCGGTAGCGCGTGCAGTTGCTCCAGCGCATCGATGCCGGT
>REAQ01000252.1 GCA_004294195.1 Sphingobacteriales bacterium
AAGGGCTTGAAGGTTTTGTGACATATGAAACTGGAAAGGGCAGGCAGGCCACACAAATTAAACCCGAGGATAGGAACTTTACCCAATTCGCGATTGATGGTTTATACAGGTTGCAACTCGGTAACCAAAACTTCTATGCCGGAGCAAGATATAATACTGTGACATTGGATCAACTGTTTACATCTGGCGCAACCCAGACGATAGCCGAAGTAAAGATTAACCGTACATCTTTCGCTGCCGGTTGGTTCCTTACAAAGAATGTTTTATTGAAAGGCGAGTATGTTATGCAGGACTATAGTGGTTATGACGCACCTGGTGTACCTAAAACCATCTTCCTCGGCAAAAGCGGATCAAATGCCAAATTCAATGGATACGTAATTGAAGCTGTTGTAGGTTTTTAAGTTTTCTCTGGGCAGTTTGAAAAAGAAAGCCAGGTTGGGCTACCAGCCTGGCTTCACTACTCACAGCCATGCGCATATTTTTTGTCACCATATTGATCTTCTTATCCTCATATCAATCGCCCGGTCCTGATCTCAGTTCCTGGTTGATAGAACACAATAGTTCTTTGCGCATCAATGGAAGTTCAAACGTCAACAGCTTCACTTGTGATGTCACGGAGTATTTGCGTACAGATACACTGTGGTGTCTGCAGGATGAGCGGAACAGTAGATATGTGTTTACAAGTAACAGTATGCTGAGGCTGGATATCCGCAGGTTCGACTGTCATCACAAGTATATTACTGCTGATTTCCGAAAGATGGTGAAGGCCGATGTTTACCCTACGCTCATCATTCGGTTTCTTTCCCTGGATCCCATTAAGCACGGCAGTACAGTAAAGGGTCAGGTTCTGGTGGAACTGGCAGGCAAGAAGAAGATTATGGATGTGGAGTATGCGTGTGAGCAACTGGCTTCAGGACAGATGCATCTGACGGGAACCCGCAGTATGCGATTCCCGGATTTCGGACTGGAACCTCCCAAGAAAATCGGTGGATTGATCAGGATCAAAGAGGATATCAACGTGCAATTCAATCTCTATTTCAGAAAACTCCATTCCTAATTTTAATAAGCTTAAGTATGAGAAAAGTAATATCGGCCGTTATCGTTTCAAGCATCATCCTGTTGCTGGTCAGTTTCGGGTTACTGTATGCCATGATCGCTATTTTCCCGAATCAAGCTGAAGAGTACTTCAGTCCGGTCTTCCGCTGGTCCAATGCCGGAACAGATTGGATGTTCTATGCACATCCATTTGTGCTCAGCATCGCACTGAAATGGTTTTGGGAGCGGTACAAACAGATCCTGCCCGGCGGCACCATCCTAAAAGCCGTTGAACTGGCTTTCGTATATGGAATAGTTGCTATGTTGCCCGTGCTTTGGCTCACCTTTAGTGCCATCGATATTTCACCGTTGATGGTCCTTAGCTGGCTGGGTTATGGCATTTTGCAGGCTTTTGTGGCGGGGCTGGTTTTTGCAAAACTGAACCCGTAGTTCAGGATTCCAAATTCCTATCTTTGACTCATGGCAATACGCATCCTCGTTACAGGCGGCACCTTCGACAAAGAATACAATGAGATCACGGGTGAATTGTTTTTCAAGGACACTCATCTGTCTGAAATGCTGAAACTGGGACGATGCAGGATGGAAGTGGACATAAGGACCCTGATGATGATAGATAGCCTGGAGATGACCGAGCAAGACCGGGCTGTCATCGCGGACAACTGCAACCGGGCAGATGAATCAAAAATCATCATTACCCACGGTACGGATACGATGGCCGATACGGCTCGTTATCTCGCCGATAAGGTTCCTGGCAAAACCATTGTGATCACGGGAGCCATGATACCTTATAAGTTTGGCTCTTCAGATGGGCTCTTCAATCTCGGCTCCGCCATGGCCTTTGTTCAAACCCTCCCGCACGGCGTTTACGTAGCCATGAATGGTAAATATTTTAACTGGGACAATGTGAGGAAGAACAGGAAGACAGGGCAGTTTGAAGAGTTGGTATAAAGGCATTGAGGCATTGGGCATTGTGGATTATGGAACATGCTGCATTGCCGCACTACCGCACTGCCACATTGCCGCATTATCTATTTGTCCTACATTTGGCGACAAGCAAGCAATCGAATGAAAAGATCAGTGATTACTGGGGTGGGCTCTTATATTCCTTCGGAAATCAAGACGAACAGGGACTTTAGCGTCAATAATTTTTACACGGATTCTCACGGGAAAATAGACACTCCTCCGCTGGAAGTGGTGGAGAAATTCAAAGCCATCACGGGTATAGAAGAAAGAAGATATGCGCCGCCAGAACTGAACAGCTCCGGTATGGCGGTGATCGCTGCCCGAAAGGCGATCGAAGACAGCGGCGTTGACCCTGAAACGATCGATCAGATCATCCTCGCCCACAATTTCGGCGATGTGATGAAACACAGTAATCAATCCGATGCTGTTCCTGCACTAGCCAGCCGAGTAAAGCATGAGTTGGGTATCAAAAACCCTTCCTGTGTGGCTTATGACCTCTTGTTTGGTTGTCCCGGTTGGTTACAAGGCGTGATCCACGCTGACGCATTCTTTAAGGCGGGTATTGCCAAAAAAGCATTGGTGATCGGAACGGAAACTTTGTCGAGGGTGATTGATGCCTACGACAGGGATTCGATGATTTTTTCCGATGGTGCAGGCGCTACCATTGTAGAATACAAGGAAACCGGAGAGAACGGAAGCGGACTCATAGGAACAGCTGCGCAGTCTGATTGTACAGATGAAGC
>REAQ01000278.1 GCA_004294195.1 Sphingobacteriales bacterium
AGCCCGGGCAGTTTGCTATGCGGGGCGGCATCCTCGATATTTATTCCTACGGCAACGATAAGCCTTACCGGGTGGAGCTGTTTGGGAACGATGTAGATTCTATCCGCATTTTTGATCCCGAGACACAGCTGAGTGAAAGGAAATTATTGCAGGTAACCATCATCCCCAATGTGGAAACACAGTTTGAAGATGGTGAGAAGATCTCTATGCTCAACTATCTTCCGGAGAACACGATGGTGTGGATACGGGACAGGCATTTCTTCCACGATAGCCTGGTGAACCAGGAAGAAGACCTCGCTCTTTTTTTTGAACGGAACCAGGAAGCTCCTGCAATTGAGTCTGAAGAGGGCGAAGAGAAATTGCAGGTAAGGGCTGCTGATTTTGAGACGGCAGATAACCTGATGCGCCAACTGCAACAGCGCATCCTGATTGAGATCGGCGGGCAGGCGCAGGATCAACAGAAAGAAGAAGAACTTTCTTTTCATACACGTGAACAACCCGCATTCAACAGGAAGTTTGATATGCTGATCAATGACCTGAAGGTGCATGATAAACGGATGTATGCTGTGTTCCTTTTTGCAGAGAACCCTAAACAATTGGAGCGACTGCATTCGATTTTCACTGATTTAAAGGCGGAAATACAATTCACGCCGGTACCAACGGCTATACATGAAGGATTCATTGACGAAGACCTGAAGGTGGTGTGCTATACGGATCATCAGATCTTTCAGCGTTATCATAAGTATAAGGTTAAGCAGGCCTATAATAAAAACAAAGCGCTGACTTTGCGAGCGCTTCGGGAGTTACAGCCCGGAGATTATGTGGTACACATTGATCACGGCATAGGGGTGTTCAGTGGACTGCAGAAGATTGAGAGCAATGGCAGAACACAGGAAGCGGTACGCCTCCTTTATAAAGACAGTGATATCCTTTATGTCAACATAAACTCCTTACATAAGATATCCAAATACACGGGCAAGGAGGGGCATGTTCCGAAAGTGAATAAGCTCGGTAGTGATGCCTGGCAAAAACTGAAAGAGAAGACTAAAACCAAGGTCAAAGAGATCGCCTTTGACCTGATCAAGTTATATGCGCAGCGCAAGGCTCAGCCGGGTTTTCCGCATGCGCCGGACAACTATATGCAACTGGAATTAGAGTCTTCGTTTTTATATGAGGATACGCCAGACCAGGGCAGGGCCATCGCTGATGTAAAGAAGGATATGGAAGCACCAAACCCAATGGACAGGCTGGTGTGCGGTGATGTGGGTTTTGGTAAGACTGAGATCGCTGTACGTGCGGCGTTCAAGACCTGCCTTGACGGCAAGCAGGCCGCGGTGTTGGTGCCCACAACCATTCTGGCTTACCAGCACTATAAAACATTCAGTCAGCGACTCAAAGATTTTCCGGTAACGGTTGATTTTGTGAATCGTTTTAAGACAACGAAGGAGAAGAAGGAGACGCTGAAAAAACTGGAAGAAGGGAAAATTGACATCATTATCGGCACCCATGCGTTGATTGGTAAAGAAGTGAAGTTCAAAGATCTCGGTCTGTTGGTTATTGACGAGGAACAGAAATTTGGTGTTGGTCACAAGGAGAAGATCAAGACGCTGAAAACAACGGTGGACTGTCTCACCCTAACGGCAACGCCTATCCCAAGAACACTTCAGTTTAGTTTGATGGGTGCGAGGGATCTCAGTATCATCAATACACCTCCGCCTAACCGGCAGCCGATACAGACGGAAGTACATGGTTTCAATGAAGACTTTATCCGCGATGCCATCTATTTTGAGACGGAACGCGGAGGCCAGGTGTTCTTCATTCATAACAGGGTGCAGAACATCATGGAGATGGCGGCGATGATCCGCGGACTCTGTCCGGATCTTAATGTGGGTGTGGCGCATGGCCTGTTGGAAGGGTTTGAACTGGAACAAAGGATCCTGGATTTCATAGATCGGAAGTATGATGTACTCGTGTGTACCAACATTGTAGAGAGCGGGGTGGATATTGCTAACGTCAATACCATCATTGTTAACAATGCGCACCATTTTGGATTGAGTGATTTGCACCAGCTTCGGGGAAGGGCGGGGCGCAGTAATAAAAAAGCTTTCTGTTACCTGCTGGCGCCATCCATGGCTACGCTGCCTACTGATTCACGGAAACGATTGCAGACCCTGGAACAGTTTTCTGACCTTGGGTCCGGATTCCAGATTGCGATGCGTGACCTTGATATTAGAGGTGCAGGAAATTTATTAGGTGGGGAACAGAGTGGGTTCCTGGTGGACATAGGTTTCGAAATGTACCAGAAAGTGCTGGACGAAGCCATCCGTGAGTTAAAGAGAACTTCATTCCGTGAGCTGTTCAAAGAGGAGATACAGAAACAAGACGATTTTGTACAAGATTGCACCATCGATACGGATCTTGAGATCCTCATCCCAGACCGGTATGTAGAGAATACAGCAGAGCGGCTCAGCCTTTACAGCAGGTTAGATAATTGCCGGGATGAAGAAGATCTGAAAGCATTTCACCAGGAGATGGAGGATCGATTTGGCCCGATGCCGCAATCTGTGGAGGACCTGTTTACAACTGTGCGTTGCCGTAAGATGGCTGTGGAGATTGGGTTTGAACGTATGGTACTTAAGGACGACACGCTCCGTTGCTACTTCGTGAACAACCCCGATTCCCCTTATTTTGAATCTCCCGTATTCAATGCCCTGCTGCACTATGTGCAGACGCGGACCAATAAAGCCAGGCTGAAGCAGACGGGTAAGAATTTCATGTTGATTGTGGATGACATCCGGAAAATGGAAGATCTGTACCGTTTTCTGTTGGACATGCGGACAACCATTGTGGGACAAGTTTCGTCTAACTAACTGTATTATATAGCACGAAAAAGCTATATTAGAACTACAAACAATCACATTATGGACCAGCAACAAAACTATTGGGAAAGCGGCTTCCAGCAGGAAGGTGTTCCTCCGCAATCATCATTCCAGCCTACAAGTGACGAAAGGACGATGGCAATACTTGTACATGTCCTTTCTATATTTTTCTGGATTATTCCTGCTCTTGTGATATATATCGTTAAGAAGGATGAGTCTAAGTGGGTAGCAGAACATGCGAAGGAAAATTTGAATTTTCAGATAACTTGGACCCTTGTGGCTATTGCAATGGCCATAACTATCATAGGACTTGTTGTGATATGGATAGTGCCGATCTTTATGACGATTGTTTTCATCGTTGCCACGATCAAGGCGAGCGAAAACAAAATGTATCGCTACCCGGCAACGTGGAGACTTATTAAGTAGTGTATAGGGGAAGGGTTTAGGGTAAGTCCTTCCTAAACACTCCCCCTAAACCCTTCCCCTGACAACTTCCTCTACTTCAACTCTCGCACCCAAATATTCCTGAACGCGGTTAAGTTACCGTGGTCCTGAAGTTCTATCGGTTCTTTTTCGCTATGTTTTTTGTACACGGGTGATCCGATGTATTCTGTGCTTCCCCAGATTGTAGTATTGTTTTGCACCAGCACACCATTATGGATCACGGTGATTCTTGCTTGAGATTGCACGCGGCCATCATCGTAGAATCTTGGAGCAGTAAAAATGATATCATAGGTCTGCCATTCGCCTGGAGGTCTGCATGCATTGACCATCGGCGGTAATTGCTTGTAAATGCTACCAGCCTGGCCATTGACATATGTAGTGTTGTTATAATTGTCCAGCACTTGCAATTCATACTTGCCCATGATAAAAATGCCACTGTTGCCTCTTCCCTGGCCCTGGCTTTCCACTTTAGCGGGTGTTCTGAATTCTATGTGAATCTGGCAATCGCCAAACCCTTTCCTGGTTTTGATATTGCCACTGCCTGGTTTTACCACCATGGCATCACCTTCAATGGTCCATGCCACTTCAGGCTTTCTCACGCCGGTCCATTCAGACAAATCTTTGCCATTGAACAGAACAACAGCATCGCTCGGTGCTTCTGAAGCCGTTTTGCCTGGTGTTACCAACGGTGGCACGGGTGTATAATACTCACTGAGTTTTGGAGAATTTTTGACGGAGTCAAGCATCCTGTTGATCTCCTGGCCTTGAGTGGAAGCAGTAGCCACTAACATAGCCGCGCAAAATAGAAATCGCATGTTGAGTTATAGTTTAGGTAGTTTATACTGATTATGGTAGGCTGGCGTGATCAGTTGGTTGGCGCTTGGATCCGTGAACAATTGCTTGGATTTGTCCCAGGTCAGTTTCTTGCCTGTTTTGTAAGCAATATTGCCCATCTGACAAACAGTTGCAACCGTTGCTCCGGCAGTGATGGGAGCTGTAAGGCTGGGCATGTCCCTGCTTTTCACAGCCGCAATAAAGTTCTTGTGATGATTACCAAGTCCGTCGTCTGATTTTTGCACCTTCATGGCTTCCATTTTTTTGCCTTCGGGAATCACTTCCCAGCCTCCCCGGTCTAGTACCAGCGTGCCGTTATTCCCGATGTATGCAATGCCATGATTTCTTCCATAGTTGCCGCCATCGATAGCCTGCGCGTGTTCCCAGAGCATGATGAAGTCGCCATAATCATACACCGTTGCGAGGGTATCAGGTGTTTCTGCTGCGTCATCCGGATAGGCCATCTTTCCGCCACTAGCCATCACCGTTAAAGGGTCTTTAGCGTTCATGCCCAGCAGGGCATAGTCAACAAGGTGAACCCCCCAGTCTGTCATCAGCCCGCCGGCATAGTCCCAGTACCAACGGAAATTAAAGTGGAACCTATTGGGATTGAATGGTCTTTTTTGTGCGGGGCCGAGCCACATATCATAGTTCACACCAGCAGGTACCGGCGCGTCAGGCTGTTTAGGAATATTCTGCATCCATCCCTGATAGGCCCAGGTTTTCACCATTCGGATTTTTCCCAGTTTGCCGGAACGAAGCAGGTCCAGTGCACTCTGGAAATGCGCATGACTGCGCTGCCATTGACCAACCTGCACCACCTTATTGTATTTCTGTTGCGCCATCACCATTTGGCGGCACTCATAGATGGAGTTGGCGATGGGTTTCTCCACATATACATCTTTCCCTGCAGCGCAGGCATCAATCATCATGAGGGTATGCCAGTGATCTGGCGTACCGATGATTACGACATCCACATTTTTGTCTGACAGCAGTTTTTGGTAATCTGCGTATTGCACTGGCTTCATGGAGAAGTTCTTCTCCAGTTCCGATGATCGCTTCGCGAGGACGCTGGCGTCTACATCGCAGATAGCTGTGCACACTACGTCTGGGTTGTTCTTGAGCATGGCAGACAGGTTTGACCAACCCATCCCGTTGATACCGATGGCGCCAACGCCAATTTTGTCATTCGGGGAAAGGTGTTTACGGACCATTGCCCATCCTTCTTCAGGAACTAAGCTGCCAAGGCCGATACCTGCGGCGAGTGCGCCGTACTGTTGTATGAATTTTCGTCTGGTTGGGTTCATAATGATGAAGTTGCCGTTTAAATTACGACATTATCAAATGAACCGTTCAGCAGGAGATTATTTTTGGAAGCGGATGTTGTTTTCCAGGGTCATTTGTTTGCTTCTTTCCAGCAGATTAACCGTCAGGCGCAAGGTTTTGCCGTCCGGATCCAGTTTAGCTTCTTTATTGGAGAAGCTGGAGACTTTGCCAGGCAGATGGTAGATGGTCGTGTAATTCATGTCCCCCATCATGGACTTGAACATCTCCATGGCCGCTGCGGATGAATCGGCTGAGCCTGCCCCATCGAGTTCTTTCATGGCATCGTTCATGCCAAACGCAGTGGTGTCCTGGAAGCTAAAGGATCCTGGTGCAAAGGTGTAGAGGTCCTTTTGTGTTTCTGTTTTTTTGTTTCTCTTGCGCATGGCCTCGTTGAGGGTGGCAATGTCTTTGAAATCAAAAGAAACGGTGAATACATTCCCCTTCTGTTCTTTCTTTACGTTGGTGATGCCGGGAATGGAATCAAATACTTTGAAGTTGTCCTTCACTGAATCCAGGATGTTGCCTTGCTTCATATCACCTGCCAAAGAATCTGGCGCAAAGGATTTCAACATGTCCATCATCTCCACAGCCTTTTCCAGGTCCATGGTCATGGAATACTTGCCTGAGCCGTTCTTTTCAAGGAAAATTTCTTCGGTTATGTTGATACAACCACCCAGGAGGAAAGTAGAAAGGAGAAAAACGAAGAATTTTTTCATGATATGTTCAAATAAAATTAGCAATTGACAACTTACAATTGGCAACTAGCAATTAGCACTGGTTGTTAAAGACTAGTCTACAGATACTGGTTCCAGGTGCTAATTGCCAATTGTCAACTGCTAATTGCCAAATCTTACCATCCTTGCTTTGCAACGCCATTCTTGATGGCTTCCAAAGCTTTGGCTTCGCCAAGGAGTGCAGTCAGTTTGTTTCCTTTACCGTCATTTCCTTGCGCAATGTATCCACCCTTTGCGGTGCGGTTAACAACTGCATCATGTATTGGAACGTTTTTTTCCTTTGTTTTTACGTTGTAGGCAGTGAGCATGTTTTTGTTTGACATAATTGTAATGTTTGAATGGTTATACGTCCAGATTTGCGTAACGTGCGTGTGATTCAATGAATTCCCTGCGTGGAGCAACCTCATCGCCCATCAGCATACTGAAGATGCGATCTGCTTCGGCGGCGCTCTCAATGGTTACCTGTTTAAGGGTACGTGTGGCGGGATTCATAGTAGTGTCCCAAAGTTGTTCGGCATTCATCTCACCCAGACCCTTGTAACGCTGTACGTTTACACTGTCTTCCTTGCCATTGGCGAACTTTTCCACTAAACCCCTTCGTTGGTCCTCGTTCCAGGCATAGGCCTGTTCCTTTCCTTTTTTCACCAGGTAGAGCGGTGGTTGTGCAATGTACACGTTTCCGCCCTCAACCAGTTCCTTCATGTATCTGAAGATAAAGGTAAGGATCAAGGTGGCAATGTGGCTTCCATCCACATCGGCATCGGTCATGATGATCAACTTATAGTATCTCAGCTTGGTAATATCCAGCGCCTTGGGATCTTCTGCGGTTCCGATCTTCACACCCAATGCAGTGAACATGTTCCGGATCTCCTCGTTGTCATAAATCCGGTGCTCCATGGCTTTTTCCACATTAAGGATCTTACCCCTTAGTGGCAGGATCGCCTGGTAGTTTCTGTCGCGCCCCTGCTTGGCCGTTCCACCGGCTGAGTCTCCCTCAACAAGGAACAATTCACATTTATTAGGATCGCGCTCTGAACAGTCAGAGAGTTTACCGGGCATACCGCCACCGGTTAACACGGTTTTACGTTGTACCAGTTCCCTCGCCTTACGTGCGGCCGCGCGGGCTTGTGCCGCAAGGATAACTTTATTGATGATGTTCTTGGCTTCTTTGGGATTCTCTTCCAGGTAGGCTTCCAGAACCCTTGATACGGCACCGTCAACAACACCAATGACTTCGGAGTTACCCAACTTCGTCTTGGTCTGCCCCTCAAACTGAGGTTCCGGCACTTTCACAGAAATGATCGCACTCAGGCCTTCCCTGAAATCATCTCCTTCTACATCCACTTTGGATTTCTCAAACAGTCCTTCGCGTTTGCCATATGCCTGAAATACGCGGGTGATGGCTCTTCTGAAACCCGCCACATGGGTACCCCCTTCAATGGTGTTGATGTTATTGACGTAAGAGAAGATGTGTTCACTGTAAGAGTCAGAATAGTTAACGGCCACTTCTACGGTCACGTTTGATTCAGCATCGTACCCTTCCATATAAATGACGCGGGGAATGATGGCGTTTCTTTTAGCGCTCTCATCCAGCATCTCCACAAACTCCACGATACCGCCTTCGCTGTAGAAGTTTTTCGTGTATGCGTCACCGTTATCGTCTTTTTCACGGAGGTCAGTAAGGGTGATACTGATCTTACGATTCAGGTAAGACAATTCACGAAGCCTGCCTTCAAGGATGTCCTTAACGTAGGTGGTGTTGGTGAAAATGTCATGATCAGGCCAGAAATGAACTTCCGTGCCAGTGGTGTCACTCACACCAATTTCGCGTACTGGGTATTGAGGCGCGCCACGCTTGTATTCCTGCTCAAAAACTTTGCCTTCACGATTAACCTTAACCTGCAAAAGGCTTGATAGTGCGTTCACGCAACTGACACCCACCCCGTGCAGACCACCGGAAACCTTATACGTGTTTTTGTCAAATTTACCACCTGCATGCAGCACGGTCATTACCACTTCAAGTGCACTTCGCTTTTCCTTGGCGTGCATGCCCGTTGGGATGCCCCTTCCGTCATCTTTTACACTAACGGAATTGTCTTCATGAATGATAACAAAAATGTTCTTACAATAACCAGCAAGGGCTTCATCAATTGAGTTGTCAACCACCTCATATACGAGGTGATGCAGCCCCTTTACACCGATATCGCCAATATACATGGCCGGACGCTTACGAACCGCTTCTAATCCTTCCAGCACCTGAATGCTATCCGCGCCATAACCATTTGACACTGAAGGTGTAATCTCGTTTACTTCTGTACTCATATGTGATTTGGGAACAATGGGTTTATATCAAAAACCATATCCTGCAAATGTAACGAAAATCAGGGGGAGTTTCAAGGTTTTCCCCATGGTTTAAGGGTATGTTGACAACTTAGGGAAACCGCGAATGTTGTACATTTGCAGTCCATGGCGTATTCAACAGACATATTGGCTATAGCGCACAAACAACAGGTGCTTGCCGAAGATCTGGAGTTGCTTCACCACAAAGAAAAGCAGATCCCCGGCACTTGGAGTTACCAGATCCAGCGCTATCGCAGGCATTCTTACTGGAATGCTGAAGATACCGGTGTGTTTGTATATCATGTGGAGCCTGACCAGCCGGAGCGGAACTATATGGAGCTTCGCTTTTGCGTTATGGGAAACGGATATTGTGTAGAAAAGGAGATGGATTGTGACCAATGCCGTATGAGCAGGTCCATGCATTGTGAGCACAAAACGCCCACTGTTGATGTGTTGAATTTCCGTTTTGAGCCTGCGCATCTTTCGCAGTTTGCAAAGGGTATGAAAGCTTCCGATGCTACGCAGGATATCATGCAATTCCGCACCACATCGTCATTTACCCGGATCCTTCCTTTGTGCGGCAAAATGCGCACCAGCATTGATTCCCTGCTGAATCATCAGTATACAGATACCTTTGAGAATATCTTCGTGAATGCGCAAACACAGATCTTGCTGCTATACAGCATGGAGTGTATGATGGGCGTGAAAGAAGAGCCGATGATCGCCTGTAAGTTCCTTCACAATGAAGCGGATCGTGAAAAGATCACCATGGCGAGGGAGATACTGATTGAGCATATCGGAGACCCGATCACCATCAAGGAACTGAGCAGGAAAGTAGCGATCAACGAGTGCTACCTGAAGAAAGGGTTTAAAGAAATGTTCGGCACCACCATTTTTGATTTCTACCAGAACCAACGCATGGAGCATGCCCGATACCTGTTGTATGAAAAAGGATTGAGTGTGTCTGAAGTGTCTGCCATGTTAGGTTATTCATCGATCTCCCATTTCTCCACCGCATTCAAAAAGCATACAGGCATTAAGCCTTGTGAGTTGCTTATACGTAATGGCTGACGCCATTAGCTATTAGCTACTTGCTAATAGCTATTTTTGTCATCCCTTTGTCAAATCCTCCTCGTTTTCCTTTTCTCGAAAATGCATTTTCCTGATTGCGCAAATCAACCTCGTTTTTGCATGGCAACTTTGCGGCATAATAGATGATGAGATGAGAAAATCGATGTTATTGATCTGCGCAGGTTTATTGTCCCAGTGTTTTGCGCAATCCAATGCCAATCAACCAGATAGTCTGCCCAAAGAACACAAACGCATGGCCGAGATCACCATTGTAGGGCTTGGCAGTAAGTCTGATATTCACCAGTTACCAGAGATTGTAGGTACCAGTATCTATGCGGGGAAAAAGAATGCATTGATCATGATGGATAATGTTAAAGCGAATGTTTCCACCAATACCATGCGGCAAGTGATGGCAAAGGTACCGGGCATACACGTCTGGGAAAGCGATGGAAGTGGCATCCAGATTGGGGTTGCGGCGCGTGGCTTAAGTCCTAACAGAAGTTGGGAGTTTAATGTCCGCCAAAATGGATATGATATCGCCGCGGATCCTTATGGATATCCGGAAGCTTACTATAATCCACAGTTACAGGCCGTACAGCGCATTGAGATCATTCGTGGTCATGGCTCCCTTCAATACGGCCCGCAGTTTGGCGGTATGATCAATTACATCTTGCGCAATGGAAACGAGATCAACAAACCATTTGAAATCGAGACGCAACAGACGGTGGGGAGCTACGGAATGTTCAACACATACAATGCTATTGGCGGGGAGACGAAGAAGTTTCACTACTACGCCTACTTTGATCACAGACGTGCCGATGGATGGCGGGATAACTCGGGATACTATACCAACTCGGGATTTGGAACCTTCACTTGGCGTGTCAATAACAAGTTGTCCGTAACCGCGGAGATCATGAAGAACCACATTAATAGCCAACAACCCGGAGGCCATACCGACCTGAGTTTTAAGGCCGATGCGCAAAAGAGTTTCCGCGCAAGAAACTGGATGGATATCAGCTGGTTTACGACGGCCCTGATTATGAACTATCAGCTGGCAGAGAACAGGAAAATCAATGTGAAGCTCTATCGTGTGGCGGGCGACAGAAACAGTGTGGGTTATATACGGGCGCTCAATATTGGCGATACCATCAATGCATCAACGGGCGAGTATAACCCGCGTGCGGTGGACATCGACCAATATCGAAACTTTGGCGTGGAGGCGCGTTATCTCGGTGATTACACTATGTTTGGCCTGCGCAATTCATTGTCTGGCGGTATCAGGTATTTCCATGGTAATACTTTCCGTTACCGGGATGGTGTTGGAACAACAGGGTCTGATTATACCCTCGAAAGAACCAACACCGTATGGCCGAGGGATATAGATTATAAAACAAATAACGCAGTAGCATTTGCTGAGAACATCTTCAGGATATCCGAGAAATTTCTGGTGGTGCCGGGTTTGCGATATGAGTGGATCAATGCTGCAGCTACAGGCATCAATGGATATGTGAACGGCCAGCCCGTGTTTTTGCAAAACCAGCAAAGGCAAAGGGGATTCCTACTGGCAGGGATAGGCGCAGAATATCATACCACGGATAAAACGGAATTCTATGCCAACATCACCCAGGCTTACCGGCCCATGCAATTTGCGGACTTGACGGCGCCGCCTACTACCAATGAGATCGATGCAAACCTGCAGGACGCAAAAGGCTATAATGCAGACATAGGCTATAGGGGAAGGGTGAAGGGGTGGTTATATTTTGACGTCAGTGGTTTCTGGCTTCAATACAATAACCGAATTGGGACCATCATCCAGCAGAGAGCAGATGGAAGTTTTTACAACCTTACCACCAACGTTGGCAACAGCAGTAGCAAGGGTTTAGAGGCTGTAGTTGAATTCAGTCCTGTCAAGGCTTTATTGCCAGGTAGTCAATGGGGAGACGTCAGTTTGTTTGCTTCCTATAGTTACACTGATGCGAAGTATGATGAATTTGAAGTGGTGCAGCGAGTAGGCAATAATCTCGTTAAGTCAAATCTCAAGGGTAAGTATGTTGAAAATGCCCCACTGAATATACTCCGGGCCGGACTAAC
>REAQ01000253.1 GCA_004294195.1 Sphingobacteriales bacterium
CTGTGCAATACTATCAATATAGATCACCGATTTTTTTCTTCCTTCGGCAACCCTTGATTTGAAATCCGCATAAATAACATCCACCTGCTGCTGCATGATCTTCTTCTCCGCCTCGGTCAGCGGCCTCGTGATCGTGATCGCATCTGCATAAGGCGATGTCTTCACACCATCAAAGGTGATACCCAGCTTGTTCTTCATGAAACCCTGCATATTGGGTATCATAGCAAACACACCAATGGAGCCAGTAATGGTATTCGGTAATGCAAAAATACTATCGGCCACACAAGCGATGTAATAGCCACCGGAAGCAGCCACATCGCCCATGGATACCACCACCGTCTTTCCTTCAGATTTAGCCAGACTGAGTTCCCTCCAGATCTTTTCACTGGCGAGGCTGCTGCCACCCGGACTGTTCACCCGCACCACAATGGCCTTCACAGCATCGTCGTTACGAAGCTTACGTACCAGGCTCAGATAAGTATCGCCACCCACTTGTCCGTCTTCCCCTTTACCATCTACGATCTCCCCTTCGGCATATAAAATGGCGATCCTGTTGGTCTTGTATTCACTAAGTTGTAAAGCATCCAGGTATTCACCCGGCTGTACAAAATTGATCTTGTCTTTCGCACCGATCTTCAATTGCTTTCTCATCTCTTCACGGACCTGGTCATCATACCGCACCCCATCGATCAACTTAAACTTCACCGCGTCATCAGGATGTTGCACGGCATAAGTCTCTGCATAACGGCGAAGCTCACCCGAATCCAGCTTGCGGGATTCTGCAGAGGTGTACAGGAATCTCGCATACACATCGCCAAGCCATACGCTGCTCTGCAATCTGTTCTCTTCAGACATTTTCTCTGCACGGAAAGGCTCTGTGGCAGATTTGAATTTGCCATCGTAAAAGATCTGGGGCTGGATCTCCAGTCGATCCAGCGCGTTCTTGAAAAAAACATACTCCAGTGAAAATCCGGTCCAGTCAAACATCCCCTTTGGATTGCAATAGATCCTTGTGGCTACGTTGGCTACATGGTAACTCTGCTGATCCATATTGTCCGCATAGGCCAATACCCATTTGCCGGAGGTCTTGAACTCCTGGATGGCTGTGCGCAGTTCCTCGCTGGACGCGTAACTATTGGCATTGCCATTGGCTTTGATATAGATGCCCTTAATAGAAGAGTCTTTGATGGCATAGCGGATCATGCGCGTGAGATCGTATAAAGAAGGCACTTCGTCTTCTACATTGCCAGTGAGTGCTGTAATTGGATTCACCTCTTTTTTATCCCGATAAGATTTTGCCAGATCTATGTACAATACAGATTTAGCGGCAATATTGGTCTTGCCATCAGCCATGAGTCCGGAGACGGCAATGGAGAAAAAGAAAAATATAAAGAGGCAAAAAACCACCAATGCGAGAAAGGCGGCCAGAAACATCTTCAGGAATGTCCTCACTTGCTAGATTTAGAGCGGCAAATTAAGGATATTTGGCGCTCTCCGGAGTATTCGTTTATGAACCATGCATATTTACTGATAGGTGGGAACATGGGTAATAGAGAGGCCAACCTGACGGCCGCCAGTGCGATGATCCATCGGCGCTGCGGATCAGTGTTGCAACATTCATCGCTCTATGAAACCGCTGCCTGGGGCCTGGAGGACCAGCCGGATTTCCTGAACCAGGTATTGCTGGTGGAAACGGTACAGACACCCCGTGAGCTTCTGGAAACGCTACTGGACATTGAGCAGGAACTCGGGCGGATCAGGCAGCAAAAGAATGGCCCGCGTACCATCGATCTGGATATCCTGTTATATGATAACGAGGTGATCCATGAACCGGGTCTGCAGATCCCGCACCCCCGGATGGCGTCCCGGCGCTTTGTACTGGCCCCCCTGGCGGAGATCGCCGGAGAACTTATCCACCCGGTAATATCAAAAACCATACGCCAGATGCTGGTGGAATGCACTGACCCACTCCCTGTTAATAAAAAAACCATGTGATTCAAATTGACCATCTTAAGTTTGGCCAAGCAGTATGAATTATCATTTTGTAACCATTGAGGGGAATATCGGTGCCGGGAAAACCACATTATCGCATCTTTTAGCGCGCCATTACAACGCCCGGCTCATATTAGAAGAATTTGCAGATAACCCCTTCCTTCCGAAATTTTACGAAAACCCCAACCAATATGCCTTTCCGGTGGAGTTGTTTTTCATGGCAGAGCGGTTCAAACAATTGAAAGACCTGCTGCACCAAAAAGACCTGTTCCAACAGATCACGATCTCAGACTATTTGTTTACCAAATGCTTGCTCTTCGCAAAAGTCAATCTGCCCGATGATGAATTCAGGCTTTACCAGCGGTTGTTTGAGATCCTGCAACAGCAGGTGATCATGCCAGAGCTGCTGATCTACCTGCATGCACCGGTGAATAAGTTACAGGAGAATATCCGCAAGCGTAACCGTTCCTATGAACAGAAAATCCCCGACGACTACCTGTTCAATATTCAACAAACCTACACGCATTACATCCGCCAACATAATGTCAAAACCATTTTTGTAGATGCGGGCAATGCTGATTTCTTAGGCAACCCAAAACATTTGCAAACCATTATTGAAGCGTTGGAAAAAGATTATGACGATGGGCAGCATTTCCTCGCACTACCATAATCTTTGCGCATGAAGAAAGCTTACCATGTGCTGCGTCATCCAGAGTTCCGGCTGTATATATTCTCCAGATTCTTTT
>REAQ01000279.1 GCA_004294195.1 Sphingobacteriales bacterium
CCGCAAGAGAGATATGACGATTTAGAGATCTCCGAAACCAGTTGATTGATCCCGGGATAGATGTAATCTGCAAATTGAACTTCTACAATGGGCTTGATCCCCGTTGCACTGAGACCTGCCGTTGAACCAATGATATAGGCTTCCTGAATAGCCGTGTTGAACACACGATGATCGCCGAATTGCTCTGCGAGGGTAGCCGCTTCCCTGAATACACCCCCCAGCCTCCGCCCTACATCCTGTCCAAAAAATATGGCTTCCGGATGATCTTCCATGATCTCGCGAATGGCATACAGAGCCGCGTCAACCATGATGATCTTATCTGCACCAGCTGGTTCCCGGTTACCCGTTTCCGTTAGTATTGGGGTAGGTGCAAAAATATGATCCGCCACCGTTGCGGGATCTGGTTCTTTAGCGGCCATGGCTGCCGCAAAATCAGACAATACCCTTTCGCGGGCCGTTGTTTCAATAGCTGTGGCCTCTTCTTCCGTGATACCAAACGCTAGCAACTGATTGCGCAGAATGTAGAAGGGATCCCGTTCCGCATGCTGTGCAAGATCTTCTGCCGAACGATAAAATTCTTTCCTGACCCCACTGGTATGATGACCGAGCAAGGGCACGCTAGCCTGCACCAACACGGGGCCCCGTTGTTCACGCACGTAGCGGAACACCTCGCCCATCTGTTGCCAGGCCGTAACCACATCGGTCCCATCGATCCTCATTCTTTCCATGCCGGGAAAACCTGCGGCATAATCGTAGGCATCCATCACCCTTGCCTCTTCAGCGGTAACACTGATGCCCCAGCGATTGTCCTGAACCAGATAGATGATCGGCAATCTTTTCAATACCGCAAACTGGAAAGCCTCACTTACTTCGCCTTCTGTCACACTGGCATCACCAAGGGAACATACCACTACGGGCAATTGCCCCTCTGGTCCTTTCACCAACTCCGAAGGCAAATGCTTTTCAATAAACTGTAGACCCTGTGCAATGCCGGTTGTAGGAATAGCCTGCATGCCCGTGGCACTGCTTTGCTGAATGATGCGGGGCTTATCGGATGCGTTGGACGATGGATGGTTGTAATACGCGCGGCCGCCGGTGAAGGGATCATCGGCCTTGGCCAGTAGTTGCAGCATGAGCTCATAAGGCGAGTACCCTATGCCGAGCAATATGCTTTCATCCCGGTAATAAGGACTTACATAATCACAGGGCAATAAATGAAATGCGGTGGCGAGTTGAATGGCTTCATGACCACGTGAAGTGGAATGCACATACTTACACACCTGGCGATTGGCTTCATAGGTTTCTGCCATGAAGCGCACCTGGCATATCCATTCAAACGCTTTAAGTACCTTCTCTTTGTGCAAAGCTGGATCGCTTATTTAATATTCAGCTCAAACAGGCTCTCGTCTTCTATGAAACCGGCGAGATCGTCTCCTACCACACATTCTCCTACACCAGCGGGTGTGCCGGTGAATACAAGGTCCCCGATGTTTAGGGAGAAATAATTGGAGATGTGCGCTATAATGGAATCAAAACTGAAGATCATCTGTCCGGAATTTCCCTGCTGAACCAACTCTTTGTTTTTATACAGACTGAAGTTGATGTCTTTCTTATTCATATCGGGTTTGATATCGATCCATTTCCCGATCACGGCAGAATTATCCCAGGCTTTGGCCTTCTCCCAGGGGAGGCCTTTTGACTTCAGGTCGTTCTGAATATCACGTGCCGTGAAATCAATACCTACGGTAACACCATTATAATACTTGGAGGCATATTTTTCCTGTATATACTTACCATTTTTAGCGATCCGAAGTACCAGTTCACATTCATAATGCAACTCATTGGTGAATTCCGGATAATAGAAAGGTGTATGGGATTGCAGAAGAGCGCTTTTGGGTTTCATAAAGATCACCGGCTCTTCCGGTACATCGTTACCAAGTTCTTTTGCGTGAGCCACATAGTTTCTCCCTACGCAGAAAATTTTCATTGTTCAATAAGGTTTAAAGATTGGAAAATGATATAAACGTCTTGAACGATTGGGTGATTCATAGATTATAGGTTCTGCATGGAGATTGGACAGTTCAAGATACGGTGCTAAAATAATCAATCATTCGAGATTTATATCATATCAGGGCCGAAGTCCAGCTTATTTGCCTCGTTCATAGCCATCGGCAAACCCCTAACTACAAAGGACTCAATGACTTCTGCGGAAGCCTGGACCTTGCGCCTGACGATGGGAAGTTCAGAATCAGCCCATTTTCCGAGTACAAACTCCACCTGCTGACCTTTGGGGTACTCCCCGCCAATGCCAAACCGGAGCCGGGGATAGGTTGTGGTGCCGATGCTTTCCTGGATGCTTTTGAGGCCGTTGTGCCCGCCGTCACTACCGGAGGCGCGCAACCGAAGTTTGGCCAGCGGGATTGCGATATCGTCCATGATCACCAGGATATGGTCTGCATCAATGCGCTCCTTATCCATCCAATACTTCACTGCCCGCCCACTCAGATTCATGTAGGTAGTGGGTTTGATGACGATGAGCAACTTGCCACGGTAGCGAATTTCAGCGATGTCCGCCAGCCTGCCCGATTGAAAAGCCACGCCGTGCTTAGCGGCAAATACATCAGCCACATCAAATCCGGCATTGTGCCTCGTGCCATGATACGCTGCACCAATGTTGCCCAACGCTGCGATCAGGAATTTCTCCATAACCCGCAAAATTAGGGCATCGCGGAAATTGATTTTCGAAATTGCCTATAAAACCAAATAATCTTACTTTTAATTCAGCATATTGTTGAATACATTTGATTATTATGACCGAACTGAGGTTCCAGGCTATCAAACAGAAAGTGCTCACCACACTTGAACAACAACTGGATCCCAGGCTTACATACCATAACCTGGCCCATACCAAGGACGTAATGGCACAGGTAGAAAGGATTGCCCACGGTGAGCAGATCACCCATGCTAATGACATTATGCTCTTGCGCATTGCGGCCCTTTTCCATGACACCGGTTTCCTCTATACGTACAAGCACCATGAAGACAAAAGTTGCGAGATTTTAATGGATACCCTTGAAGCGGGCGACCTCAAACCATGGGAGCTGGACAAAGTGAAGGGAATGATCATGGCCACTAAAATTCCGCAAACACCACATAATCACCTGGAGCAGATCATTTGCGATGCGGACCTGGACTATCTCGGCAGAAACGATTTTGAACCCATCAGCGAGGGCCTCAAGAAAGAGTTCCTCATTTATGGCGTCATCAGCCAGGAGGCCGATTGGGACCCACTGCAGATCCGCTTTTTTGAGAGCCACAATTATTTTACACTTACTTGTAAACAAGACCGGAACCCAAAAAAACAACTACATCTACAACAGTTGAAACAGCGCCTGCCATAGCGTAAAAGATAAAGGATGGACAGAAGAAAATACTGGCTGCGACTGTTGAATGTGGACCAGGGCGAATGGTGGCTGGTCCGGAATCTGATGACCCTGCAATTTTTGCAGGGGGCTGGCATTGCCTTCTTCTTTACCGCAGCTTTTGCCAGCTTCCTCGAGAATTTTGAAATGACCTCCCTCCCGTGGGTAATGATCCTTTCGGCAGTATTGCTCTGGGGAACGGGCTATCTCTATTCAAAGCTTGAACACCGGATCCCGATGACCAGGCTAACCATTGTGGTGACGGGACTGATGGTGGCCAGTGCCTTGTTCTTTCGGTTTGCCGATTATTTTTCGCATGGCGGCATCATGTTGTTTGTGATGCTGGCCTGGTTCCATGTACTGTACTTATTAAATAACCTTCAGTTCTGGGGCGTGGCCACGCTTTTGTTTGACCTCCGGCAAAGCAAGCGCTTGTTCGGGCTGATCAGTTCCGGCGATATCCCTGCTAAATTCATCGGTTACTCCCTGGCGTTAGTTGCGGCTAAGTCCATCGGTACCATGAATATGCTCTATGCCGCAGCGGTGTGCATGGCATTGTCTATCCCCTTTCTCCTCGCCATCAACCGGAGTGGAAAGCTTACTGTTGAACACGAGCATAAGACCCATGAACATGAACAGGTGCACCATGGCAGTACTAAAGTAAAGGCGCTGTTGCGCAATTTTTTGCAAAACACATTCATCAGGGACATTGCATTGATCTCTGTGCTGGCCTTCTGTTGCCTGCTGCTGATTGATTATGGTTTTTATTCCGAGATCAAGCACAGGAGTCATGATGATGTTGACCTCGCTACTTTCATCAGTGCCTTCCAGGCCGTTGTTCGGTTACTCGCGCTGGTGGCTAAAATGATCTTCACGGGAAGAGTAATGAGCAGCATGGGATTGCGGCAAACCCTGATGATCACGCCTGTTGTCATGATGATTTTAGTGGGAATCATTGCAGCCACAGAATTCATCAATGCATCAGACAAAATGGTGTTCTACCTTTTTGGCGCCACCTTCATCCTGGTAGACGTATGCAGAACAGTCTTTAATGCCCCGAGCCTGATCACCCTGATGCAGCCCTTGCCCACGCATGAGCGATTGCGGGCACATAATATTGTAAAAGGCATCATGGATCCATTTGCCTACCTGATCACCGGTTTGTTGTTGCTGCTGCTGGTGAAAATCCAGCATGAAGTTTCCCTGTACACCATCAGTGATATTGTGTTGGTGTTGGGCATCGTTTGGCTGGTGGGTATTATCCTTGTTAACCGCCAATACCTGTTGATCCTCGTCAAAACCATTACTTCCCGCTATTTCAGCCAGGAGGAATTTTCTTTGAACGATGAAACCATTCAACAGGCCATCCGTCAGAAGATCTTAACCGGTAATGAATTGGAAGTGATCAGTATCCTCAAGATGCTGAACAGTAAAACGGATCCGATTGCGAATGAGATGGCGCTGAGTCTTATCAACCATCCATCGCCCCAAGTCAAATTAGAGACCCTGAAGCTGATCAATGGCGAAGTAAATGAAGAGATCAGCGCACAACTGTTCCGGCTAGCCGAAGATGATACACAGCCTGACATCAGGGACGAAGCGGTGCGCACCATTGCCAAGAATTTTCCGATGCAGGAGAACTTCACTGCCTATCTGCAACAACCTGCCTCTACCATACAAAAGGCGGCCATTGCAGGCATGGTGATGAATGCAGACCCTGTGGTGAGTAGTATTGCGGATGAAAAACTAGCTGTACTCATTAACAGTACCGCCCGCATGGATAAATTATATGCTGCAGATATTCTCACACAGATCCGTGATCAGTATTGTCATAAGAATCTAAAAACGCTGCTGGAAGATGAAGACAAACATGTTCAGGCCGTGGGTATACGGGCCGTTGGTGGTACAGCGGATCTGCAAACCCTAGAGGCTTTGTCTGCCTTGCTATTGGATCACGGAAAGCATGTTTTGACAGCGTTCCAGGAGGTGGGAGAAAAAACAGTGCCGATCCTTGAAAAAATGCTGAAGGATCCTGCGAATGAGGCCTGGGAAGAGAAAATCATCATTCTGCTGGGACGCATAGGCGGAGCCGCTTCCCAACAGTTGCTGACGCAGATGCTGTCTGACAAACACAAGTTCACGCCCGTCATCATCAAATCTCTGTACCGCACCAAATACCGCGCAAACGATGTGACCCTTCGGCAGATGGAGCAGATTGCCCGTGAGTATATTGTCTATGGTGTTGAGCTGATGCACATGCAACGTATCATTCATGAAAGGGACGAGCACAAGATCTTAAAAAGCGCACTGCATTTAGAGATACAAGAGATCAGGGATGTGCTGCTGGCATTGTTTGCCTGTATGTTTGACCGCGTGAAGATGAATCAGGCTAAACACGGGCTTGAGAGCAATCTGAACGAAAACGTGGCCAATGCCATGGAGATCATTGAGCTCACGGTGAAAAAAGACATCGGCCGGTATTTCAATACCATGTTTGAAACCACCAGCCTGGATCACAGATGTGACGCACTGAGGGCATTGCTGAAAGACATTGATTTTGCCGGGATCGATGATATCATTTCGAAGGTACTCCGGGAAAAGCCGATTCAATACCTGGACTGGACCAAGGCATGTTCCATGTACATCACCAAAAAATATCTCCATAATATTGACATGGAATTAATCCATTCATATACAGGTGCCAACAGCAGACTGGTCAGGGAAACTGCTGCATATGCAATGGTAAAACCCATAAATTTGACAGATGTCGTCAACCGGTCTTGAAAGATTACTGCTCATCGAAAAAGTGCTGATCCTTAAATCCCTTAGTATTTTCAGGGATACGCCGGAGAATATCCTCGCGGAGCTGGCGCCGCTCATGCACGAGATTGAATATGAAAAAGGAATCCTCATTTTTGGCGAAGGTCATATTGGAGATTGTATGTATATCATCCACCAGGGATCAGTGAGGATTCACAAAGGACAGATCACCCTTGCCGTGCTGAAAGAGAAAGAAGTGTTTGGCGAGCTGTCCCTGCTGGATGCGGAAACCAGATCCGCCAGTGCCACTACCGCGGAGAATTCCATTCTCTTCCGGATCGACCAGGAGCCATTCTATGAATTGATTGAATCCAGGCCGGAAGTGGCCAGAGGTTTTATTAAAATGTTATGCAAACGACTAAGGGCGCAGAATGAGAAAGCCGTTGCGGAAAAATAACCGATTGATATTGAGAGATTAAGAAATTAAGATATTTTATATCATTCCTTGCCACCATCATTTTACCGTTGAATTACCCCCTTTGCGGTATGTTCGAGATTATCATTTTACAAAAGAATACAATACTTTCACGTCGCTTTACTCTCCGATCCACCTTTCCCGTCCATCATCCCTTGCAAACAAACCTTACGCAGTAGTTAGAAGTTTCACCCAAAACTGTTCATTACACCTAAGCCGGTATGAGAAAAAAATTATACTCCCTCCAGCTGTGTACAACAATGTTGTGCATGGCCGTTCTTGCTTCATTCAAATTGAATGCACAGCAACTCAACATTAATGAATTTTTCCTGTATGGTACTCGAGGCGTAAGCATCGGTTCCTCTGTAACCCTTCAGGGTGGTGGCAGGATCGGCAGTAACCTGCAGATCAATTCCAATAGCGGTGGAGCATTGGGATCTGCGTTGCATAGTGGTGGCACCATTTCGCTCTCCTCAGGAACGGTCATCAGTGGACCAGTGACCGCAGCAAATACTGGAAATCTGACAACCGGATTTACCGCCGGAGGATCTACCGCTATTAGCGGAAATGTATTGGTGGCCAGAAATGCGAGCATTGGCTCCGGAACTGTAACGGGAGCGGTACGTACAACTGGAACCTATACGGGTCCTACCCCTGCGGGCGGACTGTTTCAGAACCAGACCCTGGCGCAATTGAATTTGCCCATATTGCCTGTTTTACCGGCACCGTCTGTGATCACAACAACTTCTTCAAGCCCAACAGGAACAAATCTGTTACCAGGCAACAAGTATGGAGACATCAGAGGCAAGAACCTCACCATTACTTTCAACGGCCCTGGCATATATGAGATTAACTCTTTAAGTCTCACGCAGACCAATACTTTCGTTTTTGACTTTAAAGGCAGTGCAGCAGGTAAGATCTATATCCGGGTAAAGAATGGGATGACGTTAGGTAAGGTAGCGGCAAACTACCTGAACCTTCCTGGTGGGACTAAAGACATTGCAGCATCAAGAATATTTACTGAAGTGCAGGGTGCAGGTACTGCATTTCAAAATGATAACGGCTCCAGCCAATCAAACGCAAGATGGCTAGGTACCATCTACGCCCCCAATGGAGCAATCGCCATCGGCTCAGGAACGGGAAATACGGAATTTATAGGTGCGCTATGGAGTGGACTTGGCGCCGCAGGAATCAGCACAGGTACTACGATTTCACTGAACAGCGGTGTTAATGCAAAATTTGTTCCTTTCTCCACAGCAGTGGATTGCACAGGTTCCGCCGTTAATATTCTCACCGTAGAAAATGCCACCCCATCAGTAGTAAATGGTATGTTAACTGCGGCCTTACCCTGCAATGATCCTGACCAGCAGTCAACCATTACCGCTTCCACAACCATTGCCAACGGAACCTATGTATGGACAACCACCAATGGCAATATCGTATCGGGAGCAAACAGCAATACGCCAGTTATTGCATCGCCAGGGGTTTATAAGGTTGTTGTATCCAACACAGCTGGTTGTAGCGCTACGGCAGAGATCGCCATTACATCATGCGTGAACTTTGCGGGCAATCCATTTAAGCAAGAGGCGGGACAAGTGGTAGACCCCACCCTAACGCAATTCTATACAGGAACTTCTAATCCTTTTATCTCTTACCAGGGTGAAGACTCACTGATCAATATATCGGGAAACAATGGCAACCTTTTGGTGGAAGTCATCCTAAAACAAGGCGTAGACACAACAGCAGGTGGATTGGCAAGATTAACCCTTGCAAACAACGGGTTTCAGCAGGTGGCTTATAATTCATCGCTGTCCTCTTTAATTGTATCGGGTTTTATTCCTTCCCAGAATCTGGCGCCGCTCAATCTTAGGACTGATCTGTATAACTATATCAGGGTTTTACTCTTGCCACAAAGCGCAAGAACTAAATTGACCTTTGCCGGAGACACCATTCGGACTGGTGGAGACACAACAATGGGTGCCGACTTGATCAGAAAAGGTTACAATGTAACTGGCGCTGGCGCAAAGATCGGCGTGATCTCTGATAGTTACAATTCATTACAAACTCCTTCGGTTACGGATGATATTTCACGCGGTAATCTTCCTCCGGACGTAGAAGTTTTAAAAGACTATCCTTACGGTCCTAAGACAGACGAAGGTCGCGCCATGTTGCAGATCGTGCATAACATTGCGCCGGGTGCGAAGAAACTGTTCCGCACCGGATTCATTTCTGAAACCGATATGGCCCAGGGTATTCTGGAGCTTGGAGAAAAAGCTGACATTATTGTAGACGATATCACCTATGTAACTTCCCCATTCTTTAGTGATGGCGTTATTACAAAAGCCATAGATAAAGTAACAACTGAAAAGGGGGTTCGATATTTCACGTCTGCGGGCAACTTCGGTGAAAAAGGATATGAAGGTAATTTTGCAGCTTCAAGTGCTCCACTGCCTCAGGGAGTAACCGGAACCATTCACCAGTTTAATTCCGGTGTTGCAGGTGTTCCATCTTTCATTCAGCAAATCAAGCTCAACAATACCAACCCATCAAGTTATCTGTTGGTATTGCAGTGGGACGATCCGTTCTATTCTCTGGAGAATCCTGATGGCACACAAACAGATCTGGACATTTACCTGACAGATATCACCGGAAGACCTATACTTGGTTACAACAGGGTAAACTTTGGTTCAGATCCACTCGAAATCCTGCCCTTCAGTGTAAATGGTGCCACTACCATCAACGTAGTTGTTGTAAATGCAGGAGGTACTAAACCGAATGTGCGATTCAAAATGGTTCTGTTCAAGGGAGATAACACACAGTTTCTCGGTAATAGTGGTGGCAACAATTCTACGATCATCGGCCATGCGAATGCACTCAATGCCCTGACTGTGGGTGCAGCAAGGTACAGTGTTGCTAACCGAGCTTATGATAATGCCTCCAATGGCTTATCGGCCACTACCCTTCCCATTACAGTAGAATCATTTTCTTCCAGGGGTGGCATATTGCTCAATGGTAGTGTAAGGAACAAACCTGACTTCACAGGACCTGACGGCGTCAATACCTCGATCTTCCTGGGCAATACCCCAGACCTTGAGTTCGATGGCATACCCAATTTCTTCGGCACTTCGGCCGCTGCGCCTCATATCGCCGCGTTAACAGCTTTGTTGCAGGAAGGCAAACAGAAATTTGTTTCCCCTGACGCAACGCTTGCAACAACAGAATTAAAAACACTGCTCCAATCAACTGCCACAGACATCGGTGATGCAGGATTTGATCTGCGTGCTGGTGCCGGCCTTGTGAATGGATGGAAGGCGATGAGAACTTTTGCCAATCCAACCCCCTCATTGACTGGCGTTGAATTTGACCAAACCAAACTCACTTCTCCGTTGCTCGCACCTTTGACCATCATCGTCAAAGGGATCAACCTTACTGAACAATCGCAGGTGGTTTATCGCGGTGTAGTTCAACCTACACAATACATTTCTCCGGAAGCGATTAGTTTCCAGATCAATTCATATGATGGCGGAAATCCAGCCATCCTTGCACAGTCCATCAGTATTTCACCGATCACCAGTCCTGACGATGGAGGCTCATCCAACACCATCAACCTCTTAAATATTCAGAAGAAAGACATCAGTATTGTTGCCAATAGTGATACCATCAGATATGGTGAGCAAGTTCCGGCACTGACGTACAGAATTTTTATAAACGGTGCTGACTCCACTGGTGTTTCCGATCCATTGAATTTTGGACTAACCAACCTGGCATTGACTACCGTTGCAGTGAATGGATCAAATACGGGCAAGTATTTGATTAAAGTAGAACTGGGTGAAATAGAATTGAAGTTCAGGGAACTTTACAATTTCAGTACTACGGGTGCCAACCTTGTGATTAATAAAATGCCGTTGGTGATAGAACCATTGGCGTCTGAAGTCACGTATGGGCAGGCTTTACCATCATTCCAATATAAGTTCACGCTGCCGGATGATGCTCCTGCTGGCTTATTGCAAACAGTAAAAGACCAGTATCTGCCATATATATCGCCCAATGTTGCCGTCTTTGACAATATGCTGGTGAATGGAGTAGCAGTGGCTAATGGCGTAACCATTGCAAATGGTGTGGCCACAGTCAATGGCGTAGTGGTTGCTAATGGAGTAACTGTGGCTAACGGAGTTGTTGTTGCTAATGGTGTAGTGGTAGCCAACGGTGTAGCCGTTGCCAATGCGAGTTCATCGATCGCTAACATCGCGATGATGGCCACCAACCAGGCCTTGCAAAATGGATTGGCCGTGGTGAATGGTGTGGCTGTGGCTAACGGACTTGCCGTAGCAAATGGCGCCTTCACAGAAAACTCAACCACTAATGGATTGACCGTTGCCAATGGCCTTACCGTTGCCAATGGCGTAGCCGTGGTGAATGGGCTGGCCGTAGTGAACGGCGTTGCGGTTGTGAATGGTGTGGCTGTAGTAAATGGCGTAACCGTAGCCAACGGACTTGCCGTAGCTAATGGCCTTGCTGTAGCCAACGGTGTAGCAGTAGTGAATGGTGTGGCCGTGGCCAACGGTGTTGCTGTTGCAAACGGCGTTACGGTAGCCAATGGCCTGGCGGTAGTGAACAGTGAGATCACCGCGGGCGGACAACCCACAGGATTCAGCTTGCAAAATGGCGTTGTGGTAGCCAATGGCGAACCTGGATATTCTATTGAAAATGGGGTGGTAGTGGCTAACGGTGTGGCAGTAACCAACGCAGAAATTACTGCAACAAATAACCCTGAACTGGTGATCATCCTTCATGAGAATGATGCGCTGGCGGGTTCTATCCAGGGTGGTTATTTTGCGGTGAATGCATTGTCTGGCAGCGCGCCCGGACAAACACATCTTGTTTTCCCAGCAGCATTCTTTACTACCAATTTCGATGTAACCTATGGTGTGGGCACAATCAAGATCAACAAGGCAACACCAGTGAT
>REAQ01000254.1 GCA_004294195.1 Sphingobacteriales bacterium
ATTAGCTATTAGCTATCGTCTTAATATTTATGGGATTCTGCAACATCTTATGCGTAGGGCATCGCTCCGAGATCTCCAGCAATCGTTGCCTCTCTTCCGGCAAAAGATCCCCCTTCAGCAAGATCTCCTTCCGCATATGCGTCTGGGCATGCTCTTTGTCCCACTGAATGGTGACGGTCACCTCTACCCCATCCAGTTTCCAATGCTTCCGGTCGGCATACATCCGAACCGTAACAACCGTGCACACTGCCAATGAAGAAGCCAGCAATTCGTCCGGTGAAAACCCAAGGTCCGAACCGCCCACTTCCTTAGGCTCATCGGCAATGAGCATATTCGTATCACTCTTGACAAGGGTCTTATACTTGTCTTTCCCAATCGTTGCTTTAACCCACTGCATATAAGTTGTTTTTTTTATCCAGGATCAATCCCATTACAAACTCATCGATATACCTGTCCTCACTCGCGAGATAAGTATAATCTTTCAACCGCCCTTCATTCACGAATCCTATTGACTCATACAAACCAATAGCCCTGTCGTTAAAGGTAGCTACCGTCAACTCAACCCGGTGATATCCTTTTGATGTAATAAGGGCCAATACCTCCTTTAACATGATCCGCCCTAAACCTCTGCCTTTATGTTGGGGATCGATGGCCACTCCGCCCAAATACATGATATGGCTATTCCGAAATTTCTGCGGCATCAGTTTGCACATGCCCGCAACCACCCCATCGATCTCAAAAACATACAGACTCTCCCGGTTGATGAGATCATAAAATATAGGTTGGAAACTTGCCTCGTCCATTTTTTCATACAGCAACCATGGATTGGTCTCCGGATGCATGTACAACCCGTAGAAAAAAGAAAGATCGCTCGAAATGGCCAGCCTTAACATGAATCAAATGTAGAGTATTTGCAGGTTGGAGATTCATAATGAAAATCTTACCTTTTATTATGCAAAAGATCTTCTGCATTCTCCTTTGCCTGTTTACCGCCGGCACCGTCCGCGCACAGTCTGACCTACTCATCACCAACGCCCGCATCCTGGACGGCACGGGCAACAGCTGGTACTGGGGCTCCGTGGAAATTGAAGACGGCCTGATCCACAAGATCCATAAGGGCAAAACCACACCGAGTGTGGCAGCAATGAAAACCATCGATGCAAAGGGACTCATCCTTTCACCCGGCTTCATTGATGTACATGCACATATTGAATCCGGGATCTTCGAAAGGCCAACGGCGGATAATTACATCTACGATGGCGTCACTACCGTAGTCACTGGCAACTGCGGCAATTCCTTTGATGATATTGGTGAGTTCTTCCGCAAGATCGACAGCATGAAGACTTCGGTGAATATCGCGACGCTGGCCGGGCATAATACCATACGAAGACTGGGTATGGGTCTAACCAACAAACTGGCGTCCAAAGAAGACCTAACAGCGATGGGTACCCTAATAAACAAAGCCATGACAGATGGTGCGGTTGGACTTTCAACCGGACTGATCTATTTACCAGGTATGTATTCCAATACTGATGAAGTGGTTCTGCTTGCGACGCTTGCGCGACAATTTGGTGGTGTATATGCCACGCATATGCGCAACGAGGGACTTAAAGTAACGGAGGCCATTAATGAAGCAATCAACATCGGGAAAAAAGCAAATATTCCTGTTCAGATCTCGCACTTCAAAGTATCCGGCAAAGCCAATTGGGGCAGGTCCACAACCACACTGAACATGGTGAAGGCTGCACGTGCGGAAGGCCTCGACATCACCATCGATCAATATCCTTATACCGCTTCTTCCACCAATCTGGCTACGCAGGTGCCCGATTGGGCGCTGGATGGCGGACTAGACTCTTTGAGGGTGCGTATAAAAGATAAAACCACCCGCAGCAGGATCGTGAAAGAAATGAAAGACAATAAGGAAGAAGGAAAGATGAAAAGCTTCGCATTTGCCGTGGTGGCCAACTATCCTGCAGACAGCAGTCTGAATGGAAAAAATATTTCCGAGATCAACAAGATGCGTGGCAGAAAAAGTAATTTAACCAACGAGGCAGAAACCATTCTGGACATGCTGGAAAAAAGCAATGCGCAGATGGTGTATCACACCATGAATGAAGACGATGTGAAGTACTTTATGCAATATCCCTTCAATATGCCGGCAGCAGATGGCGGTGTGTCTAATGGGAAGGGCGTACCACATCCACGAACCTACGGCACAAATGCGCGTGTGCTTGGCCGTTATGTACGCGAATTAAAAGTACTTTCACTTGAAGACGCGATTCGGCGGATGACATCACTGCCTGCACAGAAGTTCAACCTGGTGAAAAGGGGTTTGATCCTGGAAGGAATGGCAGCAGATCTTGTTTTGTTTGATGAGAATACCATTTCAGATGCTGCTACTTTTGAACAGCCGCACCAATTTTCGAAAGGCATTCTTTATGTGATCGTAAACGGGCAAATAGTGATTGACAATGGCAAGCACAACGGAGCAAAAACGGGTATGAGCCTTAGAAGAAAGAATACAACAACCTACGCTTATTGAATCCTTTTCGCCTGCCGGATATGCCGTTCATTGTGCGCAATGACAAACCTGAATGTATCACCAAGATTCATCCGTACCCATTCCGACAGGGTTGTTGGAATCTTAATAGTATTCAGGTTTTTATTCCTTGCTTCCCGCAACACGGTCAAA
>REAQ01000090.1 GCA_004294195.1 Sphingobacteriales bacterium
GGCGGGGTGGGTATGCTCGGTGGAAAGAGCGACGGCGTGGCCTATGCTGCTCATATTGGCGGATTCCTCGCAGGGATGCTGTTGATCAAGCTCTTCGACAAAGGACAGGGCTACGTGGATGCAGAACTGGCCAAACGAAAACGATTCATGTAAACTATCGCAGATAAGATGTAAATCGAGGCGAAGATGTGTCCCGATATCGTCCCCGCTTATCCTGATACACCATGTAAACAGCAAGCGATGTGTCTTGCTTTATATATTCAAGTGCATCTTTCCATCCCATAACATAAAAAGCATTGTCCCAGGCATCGGCCGTCATGGCATCCCGGGCAATCACCGTCACGGATACCATACCATTGCCCACTGGTTTTCCGCGCAAAGGATCAATGATATGACGGGGTTGCCGGTAATTGGCTGAAGTAGTTACGGCCTCTCCCTGCAAAGCAATCACGCGCTCCACAGGATAATAATTTCCAATCCCGCCAATAGGAGACTCTAACCCAATCCGCCATTCCCTGCCACCAGGCCCCCTACCCAGGGTCCTGATCTCCCCACCCAATTCAACCATCAAATGCACGATACCTTTTTCACGAAGAAGCTCAACCAATACATCCACCGTATACCCTTGCGCAATGCCATTGCAATCAATTTGCAAACCCTTGCGCATCGCCACCAGACTGTCTCCCGCAATCCTCAGAAAATGTGATCCTGTTAAATCTCTTGCCTCTCGCAAGGCCTTTTCAGGGGGCTGTTGCGGCTCCTTCCACAACAAGGACAACCGACGTACGGTAACATCAAATCTCCCCCCTGACTTCGTATATACTTCCAACGCAGCACGCATGACCCGTTGCATATGAAGATCCATCATGACGTGTCCATCACGATTGAATATTGAAATCAGGGATCCCTGTTTGTACAAAGACAAAGAAGCATCAATCACATCAAAGATGCTGTCGATCTCCTTTTGAGAAACCATACTGTCTTTCCACAAATACTGAATACTAAACGTAGTACCCTGCGCTTTACCTGAAAGCAAATGCAGGGTTTCATCTTCAGATGAAAACATCGATCCCAATATCCACCACAACAACCACATCTTACTTGATCAGGATCGCAGGGATATTGGCCTGCTGAAATTTTTTATTGTATGTATCGATGGCATTCCGAAGATCACCTTCATACTGCTTTTTAAATCCGGACCATTGTTGTTCCAGATCTGTTAATCGCTTCTTCAATCCTTCCGTGATCTTTGGATCATGGCTGTCTGCAAGTCCTTTCACATTGAAGAACTCTGCATTGAGCTTACTGGGCCAATTGATCACATCCTGCCCGTTGGTAATCCGATACTCTACAATATTGGATTCCCAGGCCTCCAGTTTTTTCATCAGGCTATCCCCTTCTTGTACCAATGCTGCATGCTGAGGCAGATCTTTAAGGTTGCCGTTCAAGGATTGTAATTGCTTCTTGGCACCGCGTACATTATTCACTGCTGCGTGGATCTCATTGATGTCTGCAGAAACCCTTTCCATGAATTGTTGCTGCTCCTGCCAGGTAGCTGGTGTAGTGTTCAGGTTTGGATCCGGCATCACCGTGATATTGGTTTCCGCCTTCTCTGTGCCATGCCGTAAAACAGCTTTATAATTACCCGGCGCAACCCTATAGCCACGATAGTCGCCAAAAATATACACGCCCGGAACATCTTTCAATGTAGCCGATCGCAGATCCCAAAGAAAACGATTCTGTCCTTTCTCCATGGGCAACAAAGGCGCTGGCGCGGGTCCGCCTGGAAAGCGGGTATACGTTGGATCTTTCTTGTTTGAATAGCTACTCACCACCTTCCCTGCACCGTTGATGATGTCAAGGGTAACCGTGCCGGTATCTGAAGTATTCGGCAAATAATAATCAAGGACCACCCCTTCCGGTGCATTGGCACCTTCAAAAGGATCTTGCTTATCTGGCAATCCGCCTCCACCAAAATGATATGCAGGCTTGGGTTGATACAACACCATGCCCGACTCCGGCTGATACTGCTGGATGGCTCCCAGATCATCCAGGATCCAGAACGCACGGCCCGCAGTGGATGCAATCAAATCATTCTGATGCACCATCAGATCTGTGATGGGTACCACTGGTAAATTCAATTGAAACTTCTGCCAGAGAAATCCATCGTTCAATGAAATATAAAATCCTCTTTCAGATCCTGCATACAACACTCCTTTGCGTTTTTTGTCTTCCCTGATCACGCGAATGAAATCATCTTCCTGCACGCCATCGCTGATACGTATCCAGGTCTTTCCGTAGTCTGTTGTCTTGAACGTATACGATCCATAGTCGTTAAACTTATATCGCGTTGCAGACACATAGGCCGTTCCTTTCTGGAATGAGGAAAGTTCAATACTGTTGACCAACGCCTCCGGTAAAGCGGGAGGGGTAACATTCTTCCAGCTCCTTCCTCCGTCCATGGTGAGTTGCACCAATCCGCAATCGCTACCCGTCCAGATCACCCCTTTTTCAAGCGGACTCTCTGCTACATAATAGATCGTGTTGTAGTTCTCACCGCCCGCACCTTCATTGGTAATGGGTCCGCCACCAGGGCCCTGTTTGGAAGACTCATTCCGCGTAAGGTCAGGACTGATCTGCTCCCAGCTGTTGC
>REAQ01000280.1 GCA_004294195.1 Sphingobacteriales bacterium
TGCGTATCCACCCAAACATCTCCCATTTTCAGGTTGTTGTCTGGGTCGCCTGCCGGAGCAGTGCTAGTATAATTCTTAATGGGTGCCCATGGCAATGCAGCGTTATAGTTCAACAGTTCGTCTACTGTTTGATCGATAGTCTTGCCCGTAAAATAAGTGATGTCTTGCTTGCGTGCACCAAACATGGTTCGCTTCAACAAATGGGCAATTTGCAGTTTGCCCCAGGTGCCTGTATATTTTGGGATGGCGATGGGATATCGGATTTATCCATCGAAAACGCAAAATGCGGGCCAAGTATTACAATTTGTGGAAATCTTCTACTATCTGAGCTTCAGCATAGATTTTACTTGCTGCAAAGGACCGTTTTGGAAACGGAGATAGTAAACGCCAGGAATCAATGTTTCACCATTGAATTGTATCTCATACTTACCCTGCAGATATTCTTTGTCAACAAGGTTCGCGATCAGACGTCCCTGATTATCAAGTACCTGGATCAATACATGTCCGCCGGTAGTCTTGAAACTGATCTTCGTAGACGCAGTAAAAGGATTGGGATAGCTAACGATGAGGGTTTCACCTGCACTCTGGTTCAGGTCATCCAGACCAGTGGTACAAGCTGCTGACTGCACCAGCGGAAGATTCTGGAAATTCCGGAACAGCACCGTCTGCACCGTAGTGGTACCTGCACAGAACCAATTTTGCAACAGGGTTCCGTACACACTCCTGAAATCATATTGATACGGGATGTTATCATTCACCGTTACATTGGTGGGAATGGTTGGATTTACGCCCAGCACACCCGGACTAACCTTGCTGCCAAATACAAACAAGGGAGCCGCAGCGCCATGATCCGTGCCCACGCTGCTGTTGGATTTAATCCTACGACCAAACTCTGAAAAGGTCATGCCCATCACCCGGTCATCAATCTGCAAAAATTTAAGATCATCCATGAACGCCTTGACGGCATCGGACAATTGCTTCATGAGGTTTGCATGCGTACCGGTTGTGGTATCGCTGGCTACAACCTGCAGAGAGTGCGTATCAAATCCACCGATGCTGCACATGTATACCCTTGTTTTCAATCCACCTTTAATCAGTCTTGCTACGATCTTCAACTGATCTCCCAGATTGTTACCCGTTGGATAAGGATTCTGCACCACTACTTTGGCTGCAGCATCTTTAATGACGGTTGCATACTGCTGCGTTTGTTGGGCTACGGTGCGGATATAGGTAAGTTCTTTACCTGCATTGCCCGGAGGCGCAGGGTCCTGAATACCATTGACGAGATTATAGAACGATGTGGGGTTGGTAATACTCATACCCATATTGAACGCAGGGCCCTGCAACATCAATGAAGTCACAGATCCGATCTGGATGGCTAATGGATCAGGCATGGCACTGTTTGGATAACCCGTTGGAAAGTTTGGGTATTCTTCACTTAGGTATCTACCGCCCCATCCGGAGGAATTCACCACGTTAGAGTCTGTTGCACTCATCCAGATATCCGTTGCCCTGAAATGAGAGAAGTTGGGATTGGGATATCCAACGGCTTGTACAATCGCCAGCTTACCGTCGTTGTACAAACTTTGCATGCCTGTCATTGAAGGATGTAGTCCGGTTTCAGCTTTACCGTTTAGTGTAAGGATCTTGGATTCAGGTATCGCAATATTGGTACGGGCATTAAAGTATGCACTATAACTGCTGCGCGGGATCACCATATTCAATCCATCGTTTCCACCGTTCATCTGGATCACAACCAGCACATGATCCGTTTCCGTGGCATATCCCAGCAAAGCATCCAGGTAAGGTGAAGGCGAAACAGGACGCACGGAGAACCCGTTGATAACCGATGGAGCCATCAACGTCGGGAACATGCCAGATAAAAAGTTTCGCCTGTTCATGAACGTTAGATTAAATGATATTCCGGTAAATTCATCAGATACTTCAGCAACGCCTTGAGTCTGTCGTTCACCACATTGAATAATGCCGTATTGGTAGGCGCAGCCATATAGGCCGTCCACGCGTCCGTCCAGTAGTGATCACTGGTTTGTCCACTCAGCAGAATATCCTTCTTCAATTGATCTCTGGTGGACTGACTCATCGGAACACTATAGATCAACTGCACGATTTCACTAATCAAGGCATTGGGATCATGCGGCGCGATGAGCGTTCTGGCATATCCCACTGCATCAACCACTACTCTCTTGCTATTAAAAGTGTAACCATTGCCAACCATCTGATCTGTGAACTGGTTCCGCTTGGGATAAGTGTCACTATTGATCCATATCTCGTAAAATCCAGGCGCCTGGTAATAGGCCTTCCATCCGGATACATCCGGTGGATCACCGAGATTCTGTTGCATATTGGAAGCGAGGTTTCGGAAATTGTTCCAGTGATTGTATTGTGATACCACATCAGCAGCATCAGGAATCACCACATTGTACTCACGGATAAGCCCAACCGAAAGGTCAAGCGGACTCTTGATGTAACAGGCCCTGCTTGAGCTATCAAAAAAATGCTGACTCATCAACAGGTCACGCAGTACAGGTTTTATATCCCAGTTGCTGTCAACCAGCAACTGCGCCAGCGGCTTGATCACTGATGTCTCCACCGCAGGCGTGATCTCATAATACACAAACCATCGGTACAACTTCTTAACGATGAAGTTGGAAACTTCCGCTTTTTTGGAAAAGATCATGTTCAATAAGTCATCCAGCTCCAGAGTGCCTGCATCAGCCGTATTGCGCCCAACGATATTGGTATTGTTGAAAAAAGATGAGAATACTTTATTGCCCGTATCATGACGAGCTACATCGAAATAACTCTTGTTATTTACTGCATCATTGCGCCAACCGGTCAATACCCTTGCAGCCGTTTTAACATCGTCCTCCGTATAATTCGGATTGTTTTCCTTCCCAAGTGTAAACAGTTCTTGTAATTCCCGGGAGTAGTTTTCATCCGGAGCCGCCTTTGTATTGAGTTGGCCGTTCAGATATACCAACATGGCGGAGTCCATCGTCACCTCCCTCACTAAAGTCTTAAAATTACCCAGTGCATAGGTGCGGAAAAGGTTGACGTGGCGATAATAGTATCGAGCGTTACTTACGTCATTGGTTTCTATAGCGAAGTGGTTATGCCAGAACATTACCATCTTCTCCCTTATACTTCTATCCTGGTTTAGCTGCAAACCCAACCACCATGCCTTTAAAGAAGAACGCCGCCTCGATTGTGCGGTCCCGTCCGTGGTATGGGTATCTACCCATGTTTGCCCGATCGCAATATTGAGATCTGGATCTCCTGCAGCAATGTTGTCATTTACATAAGTCTTCAACGGCGGTGCTGGCAACGGCGCAGTAGGATTGATCAATTCATCCACTGTTTGCGTGAGGGTCTTTCCGCTGAAATACAGGAGGTCCTGTTTTTTCATGCCAAAAAGGGTGCGCTTCAGCAGGTGCGTGACCTCCTGGTTTCCCCAAGTTCCTGTATAGTTTGGTATCGCTGGAATGGTAATCGTTTTTAAACTACAGGGGTTTGACTGCAAAAGACCGGCCAAAGTTTAATGTGACAATTAGAAAATGCGGTAATGCGGCAATGCAAAATGCGAAATCTCTGATAATGAAGTCATTGCCGCATTTTCACATTTACAAATTCTCAATGATTCCCGCGATTCCCTGTCCTCCACCCACACAGGCGGTTACAATTCCGTACTTTTTATTTAGTCGTTTCATATCGTTCAGGATCTGAACGGTCAGTTTAGTACCGGTACAACCCAGGGGATGTCCCAGGGCGATGGCACCGCCATTAATATTCACGATATCCGGGTTAAGCCCGAGTTCACGGATCACCGCCAGCGCCTGAGAAGCAAAAGCTTCATTCAGCTCCACCAGATCAATGTCCTGCAAAGTCATGCCGCTTTGTTTCAACACTTTTGGCACGGCTTCAACAGGGCCGATACCCATGATCCGCGGATGCACTCCCGCCGCCGCACAATTCACGAGCCTGCCGATGGGCTTGAGTCCCAGCTCATTCACCATGCGCTCACTCATCACGATGACGAATGCTGCGCCGTCGCTGGTTTGGGATGAGTTGCCCGCCGTTACGCTGCCAACCACAGAAAACGCAGGTTTCAGTTTGGCAAGCGCATCCGTAGTGGTATCTGCACGCACCCCTTCGTCAGTATCAATAGTATAGTTTCGTTTTTGCTTCTTGCCTTTCCCATCGAGATACACTTCTTCCACATTGATGGGTAGGATCCCTGATTTGAAGAATCCCTGCTCAATGGCATTCTTCGCTTTCATGTGGCTGTTGAACGCGAAAGCATCCTGGTCTTCCCTGTTCACGTTGTATTCCTTGGCCACCGCTTCTGCTGTAAGGCCCATGCTTAAATAATAATCCGGTTCATCCTTGGCGATGGAATATGCAGGAACCGTCTTCCAGCCTGCTGTAGGAACCATGCTCATGCTTTCCGTACCACCTGCAATGATACACTCTGCCATACCCATGCGGATCTTGGCTGTGGCAATGGCGATGGTCTCCAGTCCAGACGCACAATATCGGTTCACCGTCATACCCGGCGCATGAAAACCTACTGCCTTTGCAGCGATGATCCGCCCTACTTGTAGTCCCTGTTCCGCTTCCGGAACGGCATTCCCCACGATCACATCGTCTACCCGCTTCGCATCCAACTGGGGCACTGATTTCAATAATCCCTGGATCACTTCAATGGCCAGGTCATCCGGCCTGGTAAAACGGAATCCACCGCGTTTGGATTTGCCTACCGCCGTCCTGTATCCCGCTACGATATATGCTTCCTGCATAACTAAAGTTTAAGACAACTAAGATATACAAAAAAATATTAGTTGCATCAACAACCGTTTATTTCCTTTTATCTTCGCAACATGTACGCCACCCTTCGTAACATCCTTTTCCGGTATGACGCAGAGCAGGTACACCATTTTGCCATGCACCGGCTGCAAAATGCCTGTTCTTTTGGGCCGATGCGGTCCCTGCTGGCCGGGTATTTCGCACCAAAATCTAAGCCCGTTTCTCTTTGGGGACTTCAGTTTCGCAACCCGATCGGTCTGGCCGCCGGGTTTGATAAGAATGCCAGTTATCTCCGGGAACTGGACGTACTGGGTTTCAGTCATGTTGAAATTGGGACGGTTACCCCGCTGGCGCAACCAGGGAACGATCAACCAAGGCTGTTCCGGCTTCCGGCAGACCAGGCGCTGATCAACCGGATGGGATTTAACAATGAAGGCATGGATGCCGCCAAACGAAGGCTCGCTGATTGGAGAAACAGATATCCGGATGCTACAATGATCGTGGGAGGAAATATTGGCAAAAACAAACTGACCCCCAACGAGGAAGCGGCATCGGACTATGTGAAATGTTTTAATACCCTGTTCAACGAGGTCGATTACTTTGTGGTTAACGTCAGTTCACCCAATACACCAGGCCTCAGGGAACTGCAGGAAAGGCCGGCGCTGGAAAAGATATTCGGCGAACTGCAAGAACTCAATAACGGTAAGGCACAACCGAAACCGATCCTGTTGAAGATAGCACCGGATCTAACCCACGCACAGCTGGATGAGATCTGTGGTTTATCCCTTCAAATGCAACTCTCCGGCCTAGTGGCCACTAATACCACGATCTCAAGAGAAGGCCTGTTGACAGACAGGAATGAGGTAGAGACCATCGGGGCAGGAGGCTTGAGTGGCAAGCCCGTGCGGAAAAGATCCACAGAAGTTTTACGCTACTTGCGTCAACATACCAATGGAAAAATACCACTGATTGGATCCGGCGGGGTATTTACCGCAAAAGACGCAAAAGAAAAAATAGAAGCGGGGGCAAGCCTGGTCCAGGTATGGACGGGCTTTGTTTACGAAGGACCAACAATCGTTCAGAAGATCTGCAACGGTTTATGATCAGGATTCATCTTTATCTTTACTTTTTACACACTACGAACATATGGAACATCTTTTTACGGCAGACGCGATCATCAGCCTTGTAACACTCTCAATTCTTGAAATCGTTTTGGGTATCGATAACGTTATTTTTGTATCGATCCTGATGGGCAGGCTGAATGAGAAACAACGATCCACTGCCCGTAAGATATGGATGGTTGCGGGTATCATCGTTAGGGTGGCCTTATTGATGGTCCTCGGCTGGTTGGTAGCCAATGGCAACAAAGAATTGTTTGGCGTGAACTGGGGTGAAAAGCACTATGGATTTAATCTCCGCAATGTGATCATGTTCGCCGGTGGTCTTTTCCTCTTGTTCAAGACCGTGAAAGAGATCCACAATAAACTGGAAGGGGATGAAGAGGCAGAAGTCAGTACCAAGGCCAATGCATTTGGTGCCATCATGGCCCAGATCATCATCATCGATATGGTCTTTTCTTTCGATAGTATCATCACTGCAGTAGGTATGGCCCGTCATGTGGAGATCATGATTGCTGCAGTGATCATTGCGATGATCATCATGTTCTTTTTCTCAGAAAGGATTTCGGTATTCATCCATAAACATCCCACATTGAAAATGCTGGCCCTGAGTTTCCTGCTGATGGTGGGCTTCAGTCTTTTCTTTGAAGGGCTTGAACCTATTCACGGATCACATATCGATAAAGGCTATATCTACTTTGCGATGGCATTCTCATTTGCCGTGGAGCTGCTGAATATGTGGATGCGTAAAAGAGCGAAGGCACGCAAGCCTGTTGAACTACGGGAACCGCAACTGCGACAGCAGGGGGCGGATGACTCAGCGCATTAAATTGGCAATCAGGAATACAGTAATACAGTCATTCAGGCAATCAGAAGTTGGAATTCTGGCGTACCGGGATTCCAACTCCTGATTGCCTGAATGACCGTATTACTGTATGTTTGGTTTGCCATCAATGAGTTTCACCGCCGCCACAATCCCCGCCGTTTCCGTACGAAGCCTTGTATCACCCAACGAAACAGGTATAAATCCTTTTTGGACGGCTGCATCAATCTCCAATGGGGTAAAATCTCCTTCCGGACCAATCAGGATGGTTGCAGCGGCAAGCCCGGCACCAGTCAGCACCTGCTTCTCCGAAGGTTCGCAATGTGCAATAAATGCACTCCCTGAAACAGACTGCTGCAGAAAATCATCAAAAGGGGTAGGTTCAGTAATTTCGGTTAGCCATGCCTGTTGGCTCTGCTGCAAGGCACTTACAAGAATGTTTTGTGCACGGTCTTTCCTGAAATACTGTTTTTCCGTGCGAGCACACTGAAGAGGAACTATGCGTGAGACGCCCAATTCAGCAACCTTCTCCAGAAACCATTCAAAGCGGTTGGCGTTCTTCAGCTGGGAGATGGCGATGGTAATATTTCGATTTCGGTCAGGCGTTACCGTTACCTGGCCGACAGTTACCGTACATGATTTTTTTGAAGTAGACTGAATAGTGCAAAGGGCAGACCGGCCTTGTCCGTTGGTAATGATCAATTGCTCACCCTCGCGCATGCGAAGAACCTGCACCATGTGTCTGGCTGTATCCTCAGGCGGCGTTATCACCGCACCATACTCCAGGATAGCATCAACAAAAAAGTATGGAGCTTCCATGTATACATCATGCATTTACGAGGATCATTGCCGCATTACCGCACTGCCTCATTGCCTAATTAGAATGGTGTTTCATCTTCTTCACCATAAGGAAGATCATTCATCTTTGATCCTTTCTGGATATAGAGTTTAGGTCCTTCCGTATCACTGACCGGCTTCCAGTTACCGCCACTGAGCGCAGCTGGCATTCCCAGATCACCTTCATCGTCCATAAATTTCTGTATATGCAGCAAGGCGCGAAGCTTGATCGTTTCCAGCGAACCGTTACGGTGTTTGGCAATCCGCACATGTGTTTCACCTTTGGTGCTTTCGCCCATTTCGTTGCTCATCATTTCATAGTACTCCGGACGATATAGGAACATAACCATATCAGCATCCTGCTCAATGGCACCCGATTCACGAAGGTCACTCAGCTGCGGCATCTTATTTCCTTCTTTCCGCTTCTCCACTTCCCGGCTTAACTGCGATAGCGCGATGATGGGAATATCCAATTCTTTGGCCAATCCTTTGAGGTTCCGCGAGATCGTACTGATCTCCTGTTCCCGGTTGGTGTTCCTGTTTTCACTGGTACCGCTCATCAGCTGCAGGTAGTCAATGATCACCAGTCCAACGCCGTGCTTCTGCACGAGGCGTCTGCATTTGGCGCGCAATTCAAAAATATTGAGGGCAGCAGAATCGTCAATAAAAATGGGTGCAGTGGACAGTCGTTGAATGCCTTTTTTGTAGAGCTGCTGCATTTCATGGTCTTCCATCTTACCTCTGGCAATTTTCTCCAGCCATATCTCGGATTCTGCAGAAAGGATACGCTGAACCAGCTGGCCTGCACTCATCTCAAGGCTGAACACCGCGCAAGCAGTGGGTTTTGTAGGATGCAATGCTGCATTACGGGCAAGGTTAAGCGCAAATGCAGTTTTACCCACAGATGGCCTTGCCGCGAGAATGATGAGATCAGATTTCTGCCAGCCATAGGTGATTCTATCCAGCATGGTAAATCCACTTGGAACACCCGTGACATCTTCCTGGCGGTTGCGCATATCTTCAATGCGCTGGATGGTTTTCACCAACACCTGATCAATGGAATCAAAGTTTTTGCGAAGGTGGTTGTTGGTGATCTCGAACAATTTAGATTCGGCTTCATCCAACAGGTCAAACACATCTGTGCTGTCTTCATATGCATCGCCAATGATTTCACCACTGATCCGGATCAATTCACGTTGAATAAACTTCTGTAGTACGATACGGCAATGGGTTTCAATGTTTGCCGATGACACCACAAAATTGGTCAGCTTGGTCACGTAATACGGTCCGCCAACCATATCCAGTTCACTATTGGTGCGAAGTTCTTCCACAACAGTGAGTAGGTCTATGGGACTGTTGCGGGCCGCAAGGCTCTGCATGGCTTTATAAATGCGTTGGTGGGCATCCACGTAAAAACATTCGGGCTTGAGGATCTCAATAACCGTGTCAAATGCTGATTTATCCAGCATGATGGCACCCAGTACGGCCTCCTCCAGTTCTTTGGATTGAGGGGGGATCTTGCCATATACCAGGGTATTTAAGTCTGGTGTATTCTTTCTTCTGTTTTTCCGGTCACGGTTTATATTCGTCAGATCCATGGTAATCAATGTGGCAATGCGGCAGTGCGGCAATGCGGTAATAAAAAACTAAACCCTACTCCCTAACCCCTCTCTTCTCCCTTTACCTTCTCCCTTTCCTCAAGGGGGGGGTGCGAATTAAACACTAAGTCGCCCCGCCACCAAATTTTTTGAAAAGGATAGTTACCGAGAGTTCATTCACAGGCTTATCCACTCAAAACGGGAGATATTCACAATCCCAATCAGGAAATCCACAATTCAGGCATCATTTCCCAGATAGGCACAAGGTAAGTTAACATCCTCGGTGCGTAAAGAAATCCAATCAAAATCACCATTGTTTAGCTAGTATTACCCAACCCCTAACCGCTAATGCCCCCAATGACCAATGCCTAATGCCTTCATGCCTTATCTTTGTCCGCATGACGATTTCACACAAATGGCTGCTTGACTACCTGCCTGTTGAACTGGATCCGCAAAAACTATGTTCCATTCTGAACTCGATCGGGCTGGAAGTGGAAAACCTCATCCCTTACGAAGAAGTGAAAGGTGGCCTGAAAGGCCTGGTGATCGGGGAGGTACTGGAAGTACAGAAGCACCCCAATGCTGATAAACTCTCCCTGACATTGGTGAATATCGGTGCTGCAGAACCGCTGAAGATCGTATGTGGTGCGCCCAATGTTGCCGCCGGGCAAAAAGTAGTGGTAGCGCCAGTGGGTGCCACCATTTACCCTACGCAGGGAGAACCGCTGACCATGCGGATCGCGAAGATCCGGGGGGAAGAAAGCCATGGAATGATCTGTGCTGAAGATGAAATAGGGCTTGGACACTCACACGCGGGCATAATGGTATTGCCAAATGAGGCCGTAGTGGGAACCATTGCATCTGACTACTTCCAACCGTACGAAGATCATATCATAGAGATCGGGCTTACGCCCAACCGTTCAGATGCGATGAGTCATCTTGGGGTGGCCCGCGACATATGTGCATGGCTGACGCACCATGAACACCGGGATGTACAGGTTAAAAATCCTTTCCCCGGATCCACTGGCCCCATCGCCGAAAAACAATTACCCATCACCGTTAGTGTTGACCAAAAAGAGGCCTGCCCCAGATATGCAGGCGTGAGTATCACAGATGTAAAGACGGGACCCTCTCCTTCCTGGATGGCAAAAAGGCTAAAAGCCATCGGCATCAGACCTATCAGCAACATTGTAGATATCACCAACTATGTGTTGCACGAATCCGGCCAGCCCCTGCATGCATTTGATGCAGACAGGATCGGCGGTGCAGGGATCATCGTGAAAACCCTTGCGGACGGCACTGCCTTCCTGAGCCTTGACGATAAAGAGAGAAAACTGCACCAGGATGACCTGGTCATTTGTGACGCCAACAGCAGTCCGATGTGTATCGCAGGTGTGTTCGGCGGCAAAAACAGTGGTGTGAGTGAAAGCACAAGCAATATTTTTCTGGAGAGTGCTTGGTTCAATCCTTCCATGATCCGCAAAACATCGTTCCGTCACAACTTAAGGACAGACGCGGCTACCCATTTTGAAAAGAATGTAGACATCAGCAATACGGTGAACGTATTGAAAAGAGCCGCGGCACTGATCTGCGAGATTGCGGGTGGCAGGATCGCATCGGAACTCATTGATATCTATCCCGAGCCCGCGGTTCAAAAACAAGTAAAGTTTACCTATACTTACTTACAAAAGTTAAGTGGCAAATCATATTCCCCAGACATCGTAAAAGAAATCCTGAAAGCGCTGGGCTTTGGCATCCTGCAGGAAGATGGAGATGGATTGTTATTGGAAGTGCCGCTTCATAAGACGGATGTGAGCCTACCCGCAGATGTTGCGGAAGAGATCATGCGGATCGATGGGTTTGATAACATCGCCATCCCTGCCACCATTACCATCACGCCTTCCACAGAAGCCAATGCATTGGCGGAAATTCAGAAAGAGCGGATTTCATCGATCCTTGTGGGCATGGGATTCAATGAGATCATGAACAACTCCATCGCCAACAGTGCATGGTTGACGGATGAAGAGCAGCGATTTGCCGTGAAGATGATGAACAACCTTAGTGCAGATCTTGATGTGCTTCGGGTATCCATGCTGGAGACAGGACTAAACACCATCCTCCATAACCTGAACCGGAAAAAC
>REAQ01000091.1 GCA_004294195.1 Sphingobacteriales bacterium
TCGGCGGCGGTATGGCTTACACCTTTATGAAAGCACAGGGTGGGCACATCGGCAATTCGCTTTGTGAAGAAGACCGGATAGACACTGCGAAAAGCCTGTTGGCGAAAGCAGAGCAGAAAGGCGTGAGCATACATCTTCCCCCGGATTCCATCATCGCGAATAAGTTTGATGCGAATGCAGATACTTCCGTGGCGCCGTCAGGTCAGATCCCTGAGGGATGGATGGGTTTAGATATAGGTGAGATGGCATGCAACCAATTTGCCAATGTGATCCATCACTCTAAATTGATATTGTGGAATGGACCGATGGGTGTGTTTGAAATGGAGAAATTCCAGCATGGCACAAAAACCATCGCCAAAGCCGTGGCAGATGCAACAGAACAAGGTGCGTTCAGCCTGGTGGGTGGTGGCGACAGTGTTGCTGCGGTGAACCAGTTTGGATATACAGACAAAGTGAGTTATGTGTCAACGGGCGGCGGTGCGATGTTGGAGTATTTTGAAGGAAAGGTTCTTCCTGGTATTGCAGCCATCAAATAACTTGACACATAATTTATGTGGATGGTCACAACATATCTCTGATACAACATTATCTTAGGCAAACTAAACACAGAAAAATGAAAAATATAGGTCTTATCGTAGTTCTCGTAGCAATTCTTTTACTTGGCGGTTGCGGTTGCAGCGGCTATAACAACATGGTTAAACTTGACCAGGATGTTAAAGGCAAATGGGGTAATGTACAAAGTGAGTACCAGCGCAGGTCTGACCTGATCCCCAACCTCGTGAACACGGTCAAGGGCGCTGCAAATTTTGAGCAGGAAACCCTTACCAAAGTGATTGAAGCAAGGGCGAAAGCTACGCAGACAACCATCGATCCCACCAATCTTACACCTGAGAATATCCAGAAATTCCAACAAGCGCAGGGAGAACTTTCCGGCGCATTGAGCAGGTTGCTGGTAACGGTTGAGAAATATCCAGAGCTGAAAGCCAACGCCAATTTTACGGCGCTTCAGTCGCAGTTGGAAGGTACAGAGAACAGGATCAAGGTTGCCCGTAATGATTTCAATGGATCTGTACAAGGGTACAACACCGCAGTGAAAACATTCCCGAACAACATCTTTGCCAACATGTTTGGCTTTAAGGAGAAAGGCTACTTTGCGGCTGATCCCGGTTCTGACAAGACACCGACGGTAGACTTTGGTAAATAAAACAATTGCATTGGGACTTTTTTCTTTCCAACAGCCCAAGACGCTTTTCACTGAGGTAGAGAAAACGACCATCGTTGATGCCATCAGGGAAGAGGAGCGGCGTACCAGTGGCGAGATCAGGGTCTACGTAGAGAGCAAATGCAAATACGTAGACCCGGTGGATCGCGCAAGGGAAGTTTTTTTTCATCTGGAAATGGAGCAAACAGAACATCGCAATGGCGTGCTGATCTACATCGCACACCAACACCGGCAACTGGCCATTTTTGGAGATGAAGGCATTTACAACGCACTTGGCAAAGCGTATTGGGATCAGGAAGTTCACTTGATGCTGAAAGAATTCAACGCTCAACATTTCGCAGATGGTATCATTACCATCATCAGGGATATCGGAAAAGCACTTCATGAGAAATTTCCGTATGAACGCACAACGGATCGAAATGAATTACCGGACGATATCGTATTCGGACATTGATGAGAAAAATTTTCTTCTCCATATTTTTCCTGGTTTCGCTGTTTGCGCAAGCGCAAATAGAAAAAGCGTTACCTCCCCGGCCCAATCCCCCCAAATTGGTGACGGACCAAACCGGCACGCTTACACCTGACCAGAAGGAAGCGCTGGAGCGGAAGCTGGTGGCGTATGACGACAGTACCTCCAACCAGATTGCCATTGTGATCATTCCCAGCACGGGCGATTATGATATTTCCGACTATACGTTTGCGTTAGGAAGGGCCTGGGGTGTAGGGAACAAGAAAAACAACAATGGCGTTGTGATATTGGTGGCCAAGAATGACCGGAAGGTGTTTATAGCCCCTGGCTACGGCCTTGAAGGTGCGATCCCGGATATTACTGCCAAGCAGATCATAGATAATGAGATGCTGCCTAATTTCAAGGGTAATGACTTTTACCGGGGGCTCGATGAAGGAACCAATGCCCTGATGGAGGCTGCGAGAGGGGAGTATAAAGCTCCCGCTGGTTATGCCAACCGTGGGGAAAAAGACGGCGGGGTTCCTGTTTTACTGATCATCATTATCATCATCGTAGTCATCATGATCATTTCGCGCGGAGGTGGCCGGGGCGGTTCGTTTATGAGCAGGAGAGGATATCGTGATTTCCGTGGTCCACCCGTGATCTGGTTCCCCACCGGCGGCGGTGGAGGTGGTGGCGGCTTCGGTGGCGGAGGTGGCGGCGGCTTTGGCGGTTTCGGCGGCGGCAGCTTTGGCGGCGGTGGCGCGGGCGGAAGCTGGTAACCAACAATTAGCAATTAACAATTAGCAATTAACAATTGGCACTAATTTTTAAAAACTAGTTACTAGTCTAGTTACTTAAGACTAGTAACCAGTGCTAATTGTAAATTGCAAATTGCCAATTGCTAATTTCTAATTCTTACCTTTAGGTATGCGAGTCCTAATCCTATTTACACTCCTGGC
>REAQ01000281.1 GCA_004294195.1 Sphingobacteriales bacterium
CGAAGACGCAGGGTCCAAATTGGAAAAAGCCAAGAAACTCGGGAGTGTCCAGATCCTCTCCGAAGACGATTTCCTCAAAATAGCTAATAGCTAGTAGCTAATAGCTAATATAACGCAGAAGGATAGCCTAAAACTATTGTTAATTATATGCGTTAAATGTTAAAATAAGATACCATGAATGGTTTCTTGTAGTACATTTAAAAGACTAAAACACCGCTATGATTAAGAAGATACCTGGTGAAGTTTGGAAAAACCTGCAGTTCCCCGGATGGAAAGAACTGAGGAAAAAATATGCCGTATCCAATATGGGTAGGGTTGCGAGCTATACAGACGATGTTCATGAAGATGGCAAATTGCTCAATGGCTCTTTAACTACTGGTTACAAAAGCCTGAATCTTCATCGTCCCAACAGCAAAGGCACCATCTATATTCACAGGGAAGTAGCAAAGCTTTTTTCGAAAAAGGCAAGCCCCAAACACAAGTATGTGATTCACGCTAACCACAATAAGTTGGACAACAAATCATCTAACCTCAAATGGGCGACCCAGGAAGAAGTAGCGGATCATCAACAAAATTCACCTGCTAAAATTGCCTACAAAAAAGTACAGGCCGCGCGCAGTAACGGGTTAAAGCTTAATGCAACGCAAGTAAAGAGTATTAAAAAAGTACTCGCAGACCCAAAACGTAAACACACGTTCAAACAACTCGCAGACAAATACGGCGTCAGTGAAATGACACTTTATAGGATTAAGAGCGGGGAGAATTGGGGGAAGGTAAACTAGATAGCAGCTCAACAACTCAGTAACTCAACAACTCAGCAACACTACACTGTTGAGTTGTTGAGTTATTGAGTTACTATTTTTCAATTCTGCGCTCTATTCAAAAAATCAATCACCGGCTTCAGCGCCTTAAACGCCTCACACACCTGCTTCACAAATTGCGGTGATTCCATTTCCTTGTTATCCAGTTTTTTCATCGCGAGATAACTCTTCAACTTCAAAAACTCCGCTGCCGGATTTTCCGCTTCGTACCCTTTAGGAACGCGTGAAAGCGAAACATCCTTTCCATTATACAAAGCAGCATATTGCTTCCGGAAGGCAGGGGCCTTCAGCAATGCAGTCAACTCGTCAAGATTGTAGTCGATCTCCTGCCGCACCGCAGACAGCACCGGAGCGCCTGGCATCCACAACCCTCCACCAACAAATCCTTCATCCGGCTCAATATGCAGGTAGTAGCCTGCCAGCGGAGATTTCTTCCCTCCGGAAGTGATTGAAATACCGAAGTTGGTTTTGTAAGGCGATTTATCTTTCGAAAATCGCACATCCCTGTTGATGCGAAACAAACAATCTTTCGGAGTCAGATGGGCAATGGCCGGCTCTGTTTTTCCAAAACTGCCAATGATCGCCTCCACCAATTCCCCGATCTCTTTTTTAGCTGTTTCGTACAAAGCCCGATTCTCATCAAACCAGGCTTTGTTGTTGTTCTTTTTCAGCTTGCGTAAAAAAGTAAGTGCTGTCATATAGATGCTATTAGCTACTAGCTATTAGCTAATAGCTTTGTTCTTAATAAATATTCCGCAATCTGCACTGCATTGGTAGCCGCTCCTTTACGGAGGTTGTCTGACACGATCCACATATTCAGTGTCTTCGGCTGTGTTTCATCCCTGCGAAGTCTTCCTACAAAAACTTCATCACGCTCGTGCGCATCTTTCGGCATCGGATACTGCTGTGTGGCAGGATCATCTACCAACAGTACACCAGGTGCATTGCTCAACAATGATTTTACTTCTGCCATATCAAACTCATGTTCAAATTCAATATTCACACTTTCACTATGTCCGCCCATCACCGGAATACGCACTGTTGTTGCCGTAACACGGATGCTCTCGTCACGCATGATCTTCTTCGTTTCATTCACCATCTTCATCTCTTCTTTCGTATAGCCATTGTCCAGAAACACATCTATCTGGGGAATAACATTAAGATCGATGGGATATTTATATGCCATCGGATATTCTTCGGTACTGCCTTTCACGAGTTTATTGCGTTCACCCATCAGTTGGTCAACAGCTTTCTTTCCGGTACCTGTAACACTCTGGTAAGTGGATACCACGATCCTGTTGATCTTATATTTCAGATGAAGAGGATTAATGGCAACCACCATTTGAATCGTGGAACAATTTGGATTGGCGATGATCTTGTCATCTTTCGTCAGGGCATCGGCATTAATCTCCGGAACCACCAGTTTTTTAGATGGGTCCATTCTCCAGGCAGACGAATTATCAATAACGGTAATTCCCGCCGCCGCAAATTTTGGCGCTAGTTCCAGCGATGTAGATCCGCCCGCAGAAAACAATGCAACATCTGGTTTTGCAGCAATGGCATCTTCAGCACTGACCACTTTGAACCCCTTACCTTTATATATCACTTCCTTGCCAATGGAGGCTGATGATGCAACGGGGATCAGTTCATCCACAGGAAAATTTCTTTCCGCGAGTACCTGCAACATTTTTGTTCCTACAAGGCCGGTAGCGCCTACTACTGCTACTTTCATTTTGACTTTTTTTCATTGAATGGTTAAAAAAAAGGCCTTCCAACTTGGAAGGCCCGGATCATTATGTTGACGCATAAACACTCCTTAACCTTCCCGAAGGGATGATTTCTTGGTGCGTTTATTTTGCTTATTCGTTGTCATCTCCTCAAAAATAAAGCTGATTCACTGTTCCACCAAAGTTTTTTTCTGTCAATCAATCGATGAAAACACGGATGGAACTCCCTCGCCTCCGTATTAGTTTTACCTAAATAGATGTGATGAGAGGGGTCCTGTGGTTGTTGAGCGTAATTCCTGTTTTACATGTGCATGCACAAAACGATGTACGGCACGCTGTATTGATTCATGAACTGTATCCGGATCCCATACCGTCCCGTGGTCTACCCAATGCTGAATTCATAGAACTGAAAAATGTTTCCACCGCCGATATCCAGCTTCGCAACTGGCGAGTCAGCAATGGTTCAACTTTTGGAAAGATCGCCACCAGCTTCATCCTGAAGCCAGACAGCCTGGTCATCCTTGTTTCACCGGGATCCCTGGCCTCCTATCAGGCATTCGGATCTTGCATCTCTCTTACGCCCTTCCCCGCCCTGAACAATGAGGAAGATACTTTGCTGCTGTTCAATGAGAAAGACTCGCTCATTCACGCCATCGCATACAATAGTTCATGGTATCGCAATCCTGTAAAAAAAGAAGGTGGCTGGTCGCTGGAAATGATTGACCCTTCGCGACCCTGCCTGCAATCTATGAACTGGACGGCATCCACATCGCCCATTGGGGGTACACCAGGGAAACCCAATCACGCGGCTGGTTCCATCAGAGACACCACTATGCCATGGATCCACCATGCTTTCATGGCAGACAGTCTGAATCTATACATTCAAATGAATGAGCAGATGTATGATAAGGTAGTCTCTATCACTCCGCAATTGGACATAAGCTTTCAGCAGTGGCTACCCCCTTTGTTTCAGGTATTACAAGTCAGGCTCCGGCAACCCTTTCCAAAAGACTCACTCTTGACCATCTGGCTAAAAGACCTGACGGATTGCAGTGGCAACACTTCTCCCCCTCTATCTGCAACCGTTGGACGATTCGCCACACAGGTCAATACACAATGTGTTATCAATGAGGTATTGTTTGATCCGCCGTCAGGAGGATCAGATTACATCGAGATATACAATCGTTCTTCTGAACCGATTGATGTTGCCCAACTGATGATCTCCAACAGAACTTCCAATGGTTTGCTATCTGCTCCACGGGCCATCATCACTTCTCCTTTGCCTTTGTTGCCGAACCAATACCTTTTACTCACTGAAGACAGCAGTTGGGTACAACGCTATTATTCACCCGGGCAGATCCTGATGCTGGAGACGGCATTGCCAAGCTTTGCCGATGATGAAGGGACGGTGGTCATCCTAAATACCCAAGGCAGTATTGTTGATGAACTCCAATATACTGCCAGCTGGCATCATCCGCTGATGAGCTCGGCACAGGGTGTTTCACTTGAGCGGATCAATCCCATGGGCATCACACAGCAACCGCAAAACTGGCATTCGGCAGCATCTACTACACGTTTCGGTACGCCGGGCTACCGCAACTCGCAATCCGTCCCCTACACCCTATCCAGTGAAAAAATCCTGACGCCAAGTTCACTCGTCATTTCGCCCGATCAAGACGGTTTTCAGGATATCTTGCGGTTACAATATGTCCTGGACCAACCTGGGTACCTGGCCAATATCGATGTCTATACCGCTTGGGGTACCCTCGTTCATACCATTGCCAACAACCAACTTTGCGGGACCAAGGGTGAGTTTGTATGGGATGGACTAAACATGCAGCAATTTCCATTGAAAAGAGGTGCTTACATCTTACAAGCAAGGTTCCATCTTCCCAACGGCAATGTGAGACAACAGAAAATAGCCATTGGTGTTTGGTAAATCCATCAAACGCTTTGACATATGCTTCAATTTCAGTACATTAGATATCCTTCACATCCTTAGAAAGATCAGTTGGCTCTTTAAAATGCAGACTGATGAAATCAATTACGATCAGCAGAAGCCTGGCTTTCGCTCTTGGATTGTTGTTGCTGACGATGCGGTCAGATGCACAACAGGTTTTGGAATACACAGAGAATGCTGCTGGAAATGTAGGCACTACTTACTGGTATACCGATTCCTATACTGCCGCCGGTGGCTGCCGCAACACCGTTGAATTTCTTCCCAATGGTTTTAATTTTAATGACCCCACCACCAAGTACCCTCTGCTGATTTTCTTTCCTGGCAAAAACCAAACTGCCAGTCCTACGGACATCTTCAACAACGGATCCAATCCCGAAGGGCTTAAAGCGCCCAGGCTAAAGGAAAACATTTTCACCTGGACCTGGCCCTCCATCATCAAAGTGCAAACCCAGCCTATCCCCAGATTTCTGTTGACCTATTATTCTCCGGTTAATGTACCCGGTCCGGCCAGTCAAACCTATTCGTTCATTGTAGTAACCGTGCAGTGCGGCCCCAACGACGTGATTGCGGACTATGATAAAATGATCAAGGGTTATGTCTTCGAAAAGTATAAAGACAAAATCGATCCCACACGAATATATCTTACAGGACTAAGCCTCGGCGGCGGGAAAGCCGTTGAATATCTGGCTGACCCTTCAAGGGCAGCTACCATCGCGGCTATCGCTCCAGTAGCTACAGGTACAGAATGTCCTTATACCCCGGAATTCATCAGTACACCCGGTGTACTCGGGCCCAGTCCTGTGCCACCGGTTTGGAGCCCTTGTCCTGACCAAAGCCAATTCACCGCCATTGTGCAGAATGTAGTGAACAGCACAACCATTGGCGTTTTCTTCAACCATAACCTGAACGACAGATCTGATGCACCCGTGAAGATTTCCAATTTCTTTTTTAATGCCATCAATGCCCTACAACCCGGAAAAGCCGGAGGTTATTTCAACCCCGTTGCGCCATCTGATCCCTTTGACCCCACACATGATGCCTGGGGAAGGGCATATGATCCATTCATTTCAGACTACAACGGGAAAAACATGTATTCGTGGCTGTTAGACTATCAGTCTAACAATACTTTGATCCCGCTTCCCGTCAGACTTCGTGACTTCACTGTGGCCAGGAACAGCCTGGGAGGTGTGAACCTGAAATGGACTACAGACCTGGAACAGCATACCAGTCATTTCAGCATTGAGCGCTCTGTAGACGGTATACATTTTTCATCCATTGGAACCGTTCGCTCTGCCGGCAACAGCAGCAGTCTCCGGAACTATGTGTTCATTGATGACGCTATACTTACCGAGGAGTTATTCTATCGGCTGAAAATGGTTGACATCGATGGCCGGTATGAATATTCGCCGGTTAAAAAGATCGGCTTCCGCAATCGCGGGTTAAAATTTGTGCTTTCCCCCAATCCCGGCATCGGCCCGGTTCAGTTGGTGATTGAAGGTGAAGCAAGAGGATTACTTACGTTCCACATCATTGACCAGACAGGCAGAGAACTGATCCGGGAAAAAAAGGAGAAAACACGCAATAGCCTCCAGTGGCAGCCTGATCTATCTGGCCTCACGTCTGGGCTTTACTTTATCCGGATATCAGGAGACCAGGTCAATCACACTTTGAAGTTTGTGAAACCCTAGCCCGCCCGCTCAAACATATTCAACGGATTTCCATACATTTGTGACCCATCCTTACCCCATACCCCCCTGCTTTCCCCTAAACCCAAGAGAAAATTTTTTAACGGGAAAGGCTTTAAAATTATGATAGCAATCAACCTACGGCTCTTCATACGGAGCATGTTCATCGTGTGTTTATCCGTATCCACTTTGAGCGTATCTGCACAAAAAGTCATTGCAGAAAGGACTAACTACGGCGCTGGATTTACCCAATACATCTGGAATGCGTTCACCGGAGCGGGTGACGTCACCAATTCTTATGAGTTTGTACCCGCCGGTTTCAATGCCAATGACCCTACCGTAAAGTACCCTGTGATTTTTTTCTTTCCCGGTGTGGGCGATGTAAAAACCAGTGACGAGAATTCAGTGTTAAAGCTGGGTCTCAGGGCCATCGCCATTGAGTTGGAAGGAGGTAATTTTGGTCCCGGAAACTTCAACTTTATTGTGATCGGGATGCAAGGTTCTGCGAGCTCTCCTGCTAATGAGTATGCTGCATTTATGGAGAACTATGCCTTTGTCAAGTTCCAGAATAAGATCGATTTTTCTAGGGTCTATCTTACAGGATTGAGCATGGGCGGTGGTAGGATTATGGAATACATGGAAAACGCTACCCGCGCCGCAAAAATCGCAGCGATTGCTCCAGTGGCCACAGGTACGGGCTGCCCTTATGTTGCCGGATGCGGACCGGGCTCTGCATATTTCACGATCATCAACAACTTGACCTCCAATACTTCTTTAGGGATGTTTTTTACCCACAACATACTGGACCCAACTGTTGACTACGAAGTATCTCAGGGCTACGTGGATGGCGTAAATGCTACACAACCCAACAGAGCACAGTTTTACTTTGATCCCACCAATCCCGACCACGATGCATGGTCAACTGCTTATGCTTCTGGAAACAGAAATTTCGGCAACAAGAATATGTACGATTGGCTCCTCCAATACAGTCTCAACATAACGCTTCCGGTCACCCTAACTTCTTTTACTGCATCACTTACGGCCAGCAAAACCGTCAATCTTCGCTGGGCCACCGCCGGTGAAACCAACAGTGCATATTTCGCTGTTGAAAAATCTGCTAACGGTAAAGACTACACGGAAATCGGCAGAGTCACGGCAGCAGGTAACAGTTCAACTTCCCGCAGTTATCAATTCTCAGATGCGCAACCCGCCGCTGGTGGGAACTATTATAGATTGAAACAAGTTGATAAAAACAACAGCTTTCAATACAGTCAGGTGAAGAAAATCTCGCTGAATAACCTCGGACTCAGTTTGCAGGCCGGCCCTAATCCTTTCTCCAATCAAGTAGAGCTGTTGATTTCCGGAAACGCCAGACTCGCGCTTACAGCCAATGTTTCTGACGTAAATGGGAAACTGCTTCGTCAGGCGAAGTTTATGAAAGCCGAAGGTTCGATGAAGAAGATGATCGATTTGTCAAACCTATCCTCCGGCGTTTACATCCTGCAGGTTAGCGGCGAAGGCGTATCGTTTGTTCAGAAACTAATCAAAAACTAACGTGCTAATGGCTAATCGCTATTGGCTATTGGCTAGATCAATGTAATGTCGAAGTTCACGAGTTGTACAAACTCCTGAATCCGCTCATCGATATCTTCTTTAGTGATCTCGCGCAGCCGCTGTGTTCCAAATTTTTCAACTGTGAATGAAGCCATGGCAGAACCTACGATGATGGCGGTCTTCATGTTATCATATGAGATATCGCGGGTCCTGGCAATATGACCGATGAATCCACCCGCAAAAGTGTCTCCCGCGCCAGTGGGGTCAAACACTTCCTCCAGCGGCAGGGCCGGCGCAAAAAACACCCGCTCTTCATGGAACAGTAAGGCCCCATGCTCGCCTTTCTTAATGATGAGGTATTTAGGTCCCATCTTCATGATGGTGCGTGCTGCTTTTACAAGAGAAAACTGACCGCTCAATTCACGGGCTTCACTATCGTTCACCAACAACACATCCACCTGCCCGATCACTGCTTCCAGGTCTCCCAATGCGGTTTGCATCCAGAAGTTCATGGTATCCATTACGATCAGGCGTGGACGTTGCTTCAATTGCCTGATCACGCTCATCTGCACCGCGGGCACAAGGTTACCCAGCATCAGGAACTCGCAATCCTGGTAGCTTTCCGGCACTACTGGATTGAAATCCGCCAGTACATTCAATTGCGTGTCCAGGGTATCCCGCGTATTCATGTCCATATGGTACTTGCCAGACCAATAAAAGCTCTTCTGGTCTTTTTTCACCTGCACACCGGAAAGATCAACCCCCCTTCCATGTAACTCATCCAGTTCAGTCTGGGGAAAATCACCGCCTACTACGGATATTTGCTTGATGTCATGGCTGAAATTAGAAGCACTCCAGGCGATATATGTTGCGGCGCCGCCAACGATCTTGTCGCTCTTGCCAAATGGGGTTTCGATATCATCAAAGGCCATGGAACCAACAACTACAAGCGACATACAGGTGAATTTAGGCGCAAATATAGGAGTAATGCAAATAGCTATTAGCTAATAGCTATTTGCCGCATTCCTCTATTGCGCAATTTCACTAACAATTGTTAGTTTTGTTTTCAATCATCAGACTAAAAATGGGTAGGATTTCTGGCAGAAAAAATGGCAACCGGCGGGAAATGATCACGCTGGCAGCGGCACAACTGTTCCGGGAAAAAGGCTTTCCCTCCACCGGTATGCGGGACCTTGCGGGTGAAGTAGGTGTAGAGGCCGCGAGTCTTTACAACCATATTCGCTCAAAAGCGGAACTCCTGCAGGAGATCTGTTTCCGGGTGGCCAATGATTTTAATGCCCAGCTCATGGAAGTGGAAGCCAGTGAAAACCTTACCGGCCTGGAGAAACTGGAAGCCATCGTGCGTTTTCACATCCAAATGTGGATCAACAGGCTTGATGAGGTAATGGTCACCAACAATGAAAGCAAATACCTGGAAGAGCCGTATAACGGCACCTTCCTGAATGAACGCCGGGTCTATGTCCGTCGCCTTGAACAGGTCATCGAAGACGGCATGCGCAAGGGCAATATCAAAAAAGTACAGCCCTATGCCGTTGTACTCACCCTCATGAGTGCCGTGCGGGGCATTGAGTTCTGGCATCGTACCAAAAAGAATATCAGCGCAGAGGAACTTGAAGAAAACATGGTGCTCCATCTTGTAAAAGGCTTAAAGAAATAGGTATGTCGATACATTTTCATACCCTAACGATCACGCATATCCGAAAAGAAACCGATGATTGCATTTCCATCGCTTTTGATGTGCCGGAATCACTGAAACAGCAATTCAATTTTCAGCAGGGGCAGAACATCACCATCCGTAAAATCATTGACGGCGAGGAACTGCGCAGAAACTATTCCATCTGCAGCTCCCCATCCCAGAATGAACTGCGCGTAGCCATCAAGCGCATGCCCAACGGAAAATTCTCCAACTGGGCGAATGAACATCTTCGGGAAGGAGACGCATTGGATGTGCTTCCACCCACGGGGAAATTCAATACAAAACTGGACCCATCGGCCCAAAAACATTATCTGGCGTTTGTGGCGGGCAGTGGCATCACGCCGGTGATGTCTATCCTCAAGACAACCCTTGAAACGGAGCCCCAGAGCCGGTTTACGCTGGTGTACGGCAATAAAAGCAGACGCTCCATCATCTTCCGCGAAGAACTCGAAGAGTTGAAGAACAGATATATGCAACGGCTCCAGCTCATTCACTTGTTGAGCCAGGAGGAACCCGATAGTCCGCTCAACTTCGGAAGGATTGATGCAGACAAATGCCATCAGCTTACCCGTGGGCTGATCCAACTGTCAAGTATAGACGAAGTTTTCATCTGCGGTCCGGAAGCAATGATCCATGCCGTGCGAAACACGCTCGAAGCATCCGGATTCCCATCGGCACATATCCATTTTGAACTGTTCACCACACCGGGTGCCGCTGCTGCGAAACAGGCCGCAAGGGAGTCCCGCGCATCCGTGACAGGCAGTATGGCCAGGATCAAAGTGAAGATCGATGGGGTGGTTACCCAGTTCACCCTTCCGCAGGAAGGAGACAGCATCCTGAATGCCGCACTCCGGGCCGGCGCAGATCTGCCTTTCGCCTGCAAGGGCGGTATGTGCGCCACCTGCAAAGCCAAACTCCTGGAAGGTAAGGTGGAGATGGACGTCAACTATGCCCTTGAAGCTGAGGAAGTTAAACAGGGTTATATCCTCACCTGCCAAAGCCACCCCCTGACAGAGACGGTCTTTGTTGATTTCGATCAACGTTAAGAACTTCTTACACTAACAAGTGTTAGTATTTAATTCAAACTCATTTATCTTTGAGACATGATGACCACAACACAAACGCACGACCTGGAGCAGGTTTTCCAGGATAAAATTGATGCCGAAGTGAAGATCGAGCCGAAGGACTGGATGCCGGAGGCATATCGGAAAACCCTCGTCAGGCAGATCAGCCAACATGCCCACAGTGAAATCGTAGGGATGTTACCGGAAGGAAACTGGATCACGCGCGCGCCATCCTTGAAAAGAAAAGCGGTGCTGCTGGCCAAGGTGCAGGACGAAGCGGGGCATGGCCTCTACTTGTATTCCGCAGCAGAGACCCTCGGTACTTCGCGTCAGCAAATGATTGATGACCTGCTGTCCGGCAAAGCAAAATATTCATCCATCTTTAACTACCCCACGCTGACCTGGGCTGATATGGGCGCAGTGGGCTGGCTGGTTGATGGCGCCGCCATCATGAACCAGGTGATGCTCTGCAGAACCTCTTATGGTCCGTATGCAAGGGCCATGGTTCGGATCTGTAAAGAAGAAAGTTTCCACCAACGCCAGGGCTTCGAGATCCTGCTTACACTGAGCCAAGGCTATGATGCGAAAAAAGCCATGTGCCAGGATGCGATCAACCGCTGGTGGTGGCCCTCACTTATGATGTTCGGTCCAAAGGATTCAGACAGCACCCATAGTGATCAAA
>REAQ01000092.1 GCA_004294195.1 Sphingobacteriales bacterium
TCTTTATCCTGCACATCGAAACACAAAGGGAGAATGGCTACATTGAATTTTTGTTCCAGCTCTCTTTGTAATTCATCGAGCCTTTCTGATCGTCTTCCTGTGATGATGCAATCATCGCCATGTTGTGCAAATACATGGGCCATGGCCCTGCCAAAACCGGAGCTGGCTCCGGTGATTAATATTTTTCGGTTCATTTTACCTGATTAAAGTGGAGGTTCCTTTTTTGAAGATCCGTTTGCCAAGATAGTCTGTTCCCTGCACATACCATGTATAGGTGTTTGTACCTTGTTCGGTGCCATTGATCTTTCCATCCCAGCCTTCGCCGATGACGGTTGTATTAAACACCTGCTGGCCGTAACGATTGTAGACGCGGAAATAATCCATGGATTGTACACCCACGGGAATGGGTTTTAGTTTATCGTTCTTACCGTCACCATTTGGCGTGAAGGCCGTGGGTACAAAAATATCGGGATCGGTAAAGAAGACTTTTACATTCATGGTGTCGTAAGCGAAACATCCGATGGGAATGCTCACTCGCACGGAATAAGTGATATCATTGGAAAGCGTGGCAACAGGATTTCCAATGTTCGGATTGCTGAGGCCGGTGGGCGGCGACCAATTATAAACACTTCCACCTGTAGCTCTCAATTGCAGGGGTTGCCCTAATACAATTGCCGTATCGTTTCCCGCAAATGCAGGAATGGGTGGAATGACATTCACGCGCACAGAATCAAATGAAGGTTTTGGACAGCCCAGGTTTTCAAACACAGCAACCCTATATACAGTGGTAGTAAGGGGAAAAGCAATAGGATTTGGAATGTCTGATGCACTCAGGGTATTCGCCGGCGTCCACACGTATCTTGATCCGCCTGATGCGAAGATCTGCGCCGTATCGTCATAACAAATCGTGGTATCACCTTGCGTGAAAACAGTTGGATAAGGGACGGTCCTCACTACAATATTGTCTGTAGTGGCGCATTTACCAATATTACCTGTAACAGAATAAGTGGTGGTGCCAGTAGGCCTTACCGTTGGATTCTTCAGGTTCGGATTGTTCATGCCTGCAGTGGGTGTCCATCTGAACCGTAAGCCATCGGAATTAATATTAAACCTGACGGAATCCGTAAGGCAGATGGTAGTGTCCGGACCAGCATTGAGGGTAACAAAACTTCGCACGTCCACAAATACAGAATCAATGTTCACACATCCAGGTGCTGAGGTAAGTGTTGCATAATATTTCGTAGGTACATCAGGACTCACCAATGGATTTGGGGAGTTGACATCACTGATCATATAATTGGGACTCCAGGTAAATGTGCCATTACCTACTGCGTTGAGTTGGAGTGTATCGATGGTACAAATCAGGGTATCATTTGTGAGTTGCATCGATGGCTTGCTGAGGATGTTCAGCGGGGCATCGATGGTATCTCTGCAGCCTTTGCTGCTGCCCACAATCAGTTGCACGGTATAGGTGCCGAGGTTAGGATATGAGTAGGTAGGATTTTGCAATCGCGAGGTATCCTGGTTTACGATGGGGTTGCCGAAAAACCATTTCCAGTAGTCTATCACACCGTAGGCAGTTGTTGTTTGATCCCTGAACTGTATCGGCACATTTCGGCATCCGTCCAGTGCCTGAAATGCAGGGAAAAATCCAGGAAAAACTTTGGCCAATGCAAATGCGGTATCGGAACAATCCAGTCCGCGGTTGGTGATCAAACGGATGCGATATACGCCGGTATCTGTGTAGGTAAATGTTGGGCGTTCAAGAATAGAAGTGTCCGCATCACCCGCTACACCAAAATCCCATGAATAGGTTTTGATGAGAGAGCTTGAACTCCTGTTCTGGAAGGTGAGGGTAAAGCCATCGCAGGTTACAAATTCTGGTTGGAGATCTGCTGCGGCGATGGTACATGCTGCTACCTTGATATGGATGTCCTTTCGATGCCGGTTGATGATTACACCATTTCTCCTTTCTACTACAGCAACAGTGAGAACATAAATCCCAGCATTGGGGGCGATACCGCTGACCATACCTGTGATAGGATTAAGTGTTACATCCGGGCCCATCGGACGGAAAAAAGTAAACCCGAATCCGTAAGGAAGAACGATATAAGGAGGGGGAGTAGCAGTCAATGGCCGAGGGTCATTTTGATTTGCACCATCATAGGCCTCAGCAAATTCATATGTAAGTTGATCACCTTCGGTATCAACAGCGCCAAAATCGTAGAAGAATGGGTTCCCTTCGCAAATAACAACCGTATCCTTGGTATCAAATTTTGGGCTACTATTTTGAGGGGCATTTGGTGAGATAGAACTGCCCGGGATATGGGCTGTGTAAGTTGCCCCGGTGTTATCTGAATTGATGACATTTGTGATGCCTTCAATTCTGCAGCATCTTTGGTAGGAAATATCATACCCACCATTAATAGGCGGTAACTCAATTTCGAAAAAATAAACACCTATTTCATAGCATACTAATGGGGGATTATCTATACATGGTCCTGGATTTTGAAGCTGGATGTTTTCAATTCGATCGATTAAAACTTGCCTTGTTTCTACAAGTGAAACTGGATTAGCCCGGTAAATGGAAACAACTGCAAAAGTATCCAGACGTGCACCGGTGGTAAGATCTCTGTATAATCTTAAGGTTACCCTATACCTGAGGTTTGTACCAGATCCAGGTCCCAGGTACTCATAAGACATCTCGCCACCTGCAATGTGGCGCGCTTCCGCATATTGGGAAAACACTACTGTTAACAAAGAAAGGAGTAATAATCTCTTCACTAGTTTTCATTTACATACCACATAAAGGCGCGGATGGCTGCTGTGGTGTTTTCCGGATCTTCTTTCATCCCCATATGCCCCACTGTTTCCAGGATATGCACATGGCTTTCCAAAGGTAGATGGCACTGGGCCAGGCTATCTGTTAAATTTACTGTTTTATCTTCAGTACCCATCACAAAAAGTACGGGAACCTTTGCATTGCGCAGTACATCCGTACGGTCTGGCCGCACCATCATCATTTCATAATATTGGATAAGTACTTCTGGCTGAAACAGTTCCGAAGCCTTGATCTGATCTTCAATCAAACCATAGTGCTCGGTTTTAAATTTTTCACCGTAAAGATTGGGATACAATTGTTCCATCAAAAGCTTGGTACCATGCGCTTTCATAAAGGTCACTGAACGCCTGCGGTTCTGGCGCTTTTCCTCGTTGTCTGCAAAAGCTGTTGAATGGATCATGCCGAAACCCTGCAGTCTGTCCGCAAACTGTTCCACAAAAGAAAGGGTGATATATCCGCCCATGCTATGCCCCAGCAAAACGGCTTTATCGATGTTTTCCTGGTCCATGACTTGCAAGACCAAGTGTGCAGATTCATCCAAACTCAGCTGCTGATGATGTACAAACGCATCTGCCGACAAACCCGTTCCCGGTATATCCACAACGATGCAGGTGTAGTGTGATGATAAGGCTTTCATCTGTTCATCCCAAACCCTTCCATCTTCGGCAAAACCATGCAGTAAAATGCATACCGGTCCCTGACCATTTACGCGATAAGTAGTGCCCTCAGGCAGACTTTTGGTTATTGACATTACTATTGATGATTGACCAGCTGCGGAAGATGAGCAGGCTGACGATGGGCACTAGGGCAGGATTTAATTCCTGTGGAAGCCATCGCCACAATACCAGCAACAATCCCATCACAAGCATGTACACACTTAGGTATCTTTTCACCCACCAGCGTCCACTGTAGAGGATGAAAACCACCGCCAGATGGATGGGCCAGGCCCAAAATAAATTATAGTTCTCCGCAGTCTGTTTATGATCCGTTCCAAACCACATGAAAAGGAATAAACAACCCAGCAAACCCAGGATGAAAAACAGGACACGATCAAACACACGAAGCCCTTTTTGAATGGCCGGACGCTTCACAAAACTCAGGGCGATGATGACAAGGGAAAACATCGAAAACAATACCATGGGCGTCAGCCATCCGGAGGCCGATGTTTCTTCTTCGTTTCGTGTTACTACTGTATTTTTTTCCAGTACAATATTGCCATTGGGTGTGCCGGCACCATCCATACCAGCTTCCAAAAACTCGGGTAGGAACATGGCCTGATCATTGGTCATTTTTTTATCTATTCGGGCACCCAATAAAAGATCAATACCCAGCTTGCTCCAATGCATCTGCCCCTTATTCAAATAACTGTGGATCCCATTGCGGAAGGTCATCCCCTTTGCCATTTCAATGGGCTTGATGTTTGTTGTGTAGGGTTGTAGGATGTCCCTCAGACGGGTTGTGCAGTTGTCGTAAAGGAAATCGTATTTATAGTATCGATTTTCTTCCCGCAGGTTGTTTTCCACGAATCGCTGGATATCTCTTTTTTTCTCGCAACTCAGGTTAACTACTTGTTCCACGATACCTCGGTTTTCCAACCGATACCCGTAGATAAAATTTGGAAAAGCTTCCCGGTCCAGTGCGTACAATAATTTACCCCTTACAAACTTGCTGTAGAAATTGGGGTCCCCAAAATCAAAAGTGCCGTAGTTGTAAACGATATCGGTTCCTGTTGATTGATCAATCACCCGCAATGCACTATGCCCGAAGATGGAATACAGTTCAGATCCCGGCGTACAGGTGAGCAGGCTGATTCTGAGTGCACATGTATCCTGTGCTCTCATAGGGTGAGTGTACAGGGTGAGTGTTAAGACTATGAATAAAAGATTTCTCATCTGAAAATTTGCGAACTACGCGACCTCTGCAACCTTCAACGTTCAACCTCCAACCTATGCAAACTACCTTGAATAATTAGGTGCTTCCTTAGTAATATCCACATCATGCGCATGAGACTCTTTCATGCCCGCGTTGGTGATTCGCACAAACTGCGCTTTGTCTTGCAAGTTGGCAATATCCGGTGCGCCGCAATAGCCCATCCCCGCTCTCAGTCCACCAATGTATTGCGCAATCACCTCACTGAGATAACCTTTGTACGCCACCCGGCCTTCAATACCTTCTGGCACCAACTTTTTGATATCGTCTTCCACATCCTGGAAGTATCTGTCGCCACTGCCTTTTTGCATGGCACCGATGGAGCCCATCCCGCGATATTGTTTGAATTTACGGCCTTCATAAATGATGGTTTCGCCCGGACTTTCTTCCACACCCGCAAACACCGATCCCATCATCACGGTACT
>REAQ01000093.1 GCA_004294195.1 Sphingobacteriales bacterium
TGAAGGGCCAGCAATCCCTGTGCGTCTTTCATATGCCTGACCTTTACACCGGCCTTGCTGAATGCATGTACGATGCTGTTGGCTTCGGCGGGCAAGGATGCCGTCCACTGCAATGCATCGAGGACCTGCTCAGTGTGACCTATATGCTGGTGATACGCAACGATGAAAGGGATGATTGTATTCACCATCAACACATTTACCAGTTGGTCGCCAACCAGTTTAGGTTGATGCACGGACGGTTCATTGAACCGATAGTGGTCTTCCCAATAAGCAGAGGTCCCCACCCTCAGGATCTGTCTGATCATTTGTGGATCTTTCCATTCTTTGACCATTCGGAAAAGATCCGGCAGGTCGTGGATCAGCATGGCCAATTGTGCCAACCGAATGGTTGGAAAATTGACGGGACGCATGCGCAGAAAATGTACAGGCACATAGGACTTCGCAAGCCGGTATTTTTTGCGAAAGAAATTATAGTCCGTAAACAATTGCTTCGCGTACGCATCACCGGTATCCGGCCGTAGCAGTCCACCTTGTCCCATGAGCAAGGCCTCTACCTGCGATGGATGGCTTCTCAATTTTAGGAGTATCTGGTATGGCACAGAAGCTGCAATACTTTCAAACGCATCAGCATTGACCTTATGCCCGAAACTTCTGCACAAGCTTTGCCAAAAGGCTTCCTGCCAATCCATTCCCAACGCAGTTACCTTCTCGTTCACCAACGCTGCTTTTTGTATCATCCGCTGCTCCGCCAAAGCATGAACATATTGCATAATCTGGTGTGAATCCACCTTTGCCAAGTCATGTTCACAGGGGATCAATTGCTGCTTCCAGGTCCATTGATGATATTTCTGCAAGATCAACTCGGGGACAATACTCTTTAACACTGCTACAGCACAGGCACCTTCATCGGTCTGATCATCTTCCCAAACAACATGCAGGATCACATTGTCATAATTAGGATCAAGATGATGTCCATGTACCTGCCAATCACTCGTGCGTATATGCATTTCTACATGTCCGGCCCAGGCCTGCCCACCAATGGTCAATTTAGCATGCAGGAAATCTGGTCCCTGGTTTCGGTTCCAAAGCCCGGGATCTATAACAGAGATCTCCTCTCCTTTGGTGGTAACCAATTGCCATACATTAAACAGTTGCTGGTGCCAGATGAATTGTAGCAACATCTCATTCATCCCTGCAAACTACATTTCAGGGAAGCGGTATCAAAGGTGAAACCAACAGTAAAACGATAGAAAAAAATCAGAAATCATCGTGAAGCGCACGCACTACCCTACTCACGGGAAGGCCCATCACATTATAAAAATCGCCGCGTACGGCTTTGATTCCAATGACCCCGATCCATTCCTGGATAGCGTATGACCCCGCTTTATCGTAAGGCTTATACTGATCAACATAATATACGATATCCGCTGCGTCAATCGGATGAAAATCCACTTCAGTAATATCCGCGAATGTGATTTCTTTAAGATGATTGCGGATCACAACGCCGGTGATCACCCGATGCGTATTCCCCTGAAGCGCAGTCAGCATGCGGATCGCATCTTCCCGATCCGTGGGTTTACCGATAACTTGATCCTGCAATACCACTACTGTATCTGCTGCAAGTACGGGTACATGTTGCTCGTAACGTTTGTAGATCTCCTGCCTCATGATGGCATCGGCCTTCTGCCTGGCAATATGAATGGGGATCTCTTCAATGGCCATACCTTCCGGCCAGGTTTCATCGGTCTCCATGGCCATGACATCAAACTCCACTTCAGCCCATTCCAATAATTGTTTACGGCGGGGCGACTGGGAGGCAAGTACGATCTTCTGCATCAGGAATACCAGTTTATGAATACCATCGATAAAATACCTGTCAACATCACCAGCTTAATGAGCGTGCTGATCTCATGAAACTGTGCAGGTGTTTGTGCGGGCATCATTTTTCTTAAAATATAGAACGAAGGGACGATGATCGCAACAAAACTATAAAATACGGACCACCACCATCCAAGTTGCAATGCGTAGATCTGCAGGATAACGAGCGATGCGATCAACACGATCAGCCAGACGGTCACAAACATTTTAGATACGGGAACACCCCAAACAATCGGCATGGTTCTGCAACCATATCTCGCGTCACCTTCCATATCTTCAATGTCTTTCACTACTTCTCGCACCAGCGAAATAATGAAAGCAAAACCACCATAGAGTACCGCAAACTTGTAGATCCTCGCCACCACTTTCAGCGCATCGCCAGGAGGTCTTGAAATGCCGACATGGCTAATGGCTGCATACAAGACGAGCACCACCCAACCCGTGAGCAGTGAAATGATGACGTTGCCGATGAGCAATTGTCTTTTGAAAGTGGTAGAATAAAACCACAGCAGCAATACGGTGATCAGATTAAACACGGCAGGAATGGGATTGCGCAAACGGTAAGACGCCCAGGCACTCAGCAACAAACCCACCATAGAAAAGCCAAGATGCCAAAGGATGGCCCATCGCCTTTTGATGATGCTACCTACTACAAGTCTGTTGGGTTTATTGACGATATCGATGTTTTGATCGAAAATCCCAGCTGTTCATCCTGCAATTTCAATTTATTTATATTTA
>REAQ01000094.1 GCA_004294195.1 Sphingobacteriales bacterium
CTGGCCAACAAATTTAGGAGTACAAGAGCGAACAACGTCGCTTGGCTCTTCTTGGAAGGCATCGTCTTCAACTGAAGTAAGGTATTGATTTTCGGCGCCGTCTCTGCGACGAGAGCGACACAAATACCGACCGTTGCTACCGAAATGATCGTCAGGGGCCGACTCTCCAAAATGGATTGGTAGAACGGCTTGCCTCTGTGATTGCCTAACGCAACCAGCATATTTTGTAAAATGGAAAGGATAAAAACGACGTTCGTCTCGTAGTTGGGGATAAAGGGGGTGCGTCGAAAAAGACTCGTTGGAACCACATTATCGTTTGCTTCCTTTCTGCCTCCAATACTGGATTTTGTAAGAGCCGAGAGCATCTTGGCTATTTTGGGGGAAAGATTCCTTCCTTCAATATGTAGCCGGTATTTGTTTCCAGGGCCAGTAGTGGATGAACTTTGTTCTAGTCCCTTGGCGTAGCGAACGCCCATGTTCATCGCGGCCAAATTCACTCCGGCCTGCGCCACTGTACGAACGATGGCCACCGGCTGAAACATGGACCGTGGCGGTCGGAGTGAAGGATCCTTGGGAAGCCTGGGTCGGGGCGTACAGGACGCTTTGTATCGCTGTTGATCGACTAGCATGTGCAATACCATCTCCACCGACGACATGTGTTTCCCATAGCGAAACCCATCTCGATAAAGCGAAGCCAAGCCAAAGCAAGTCATAAGCGAATTCAATGCAATTAGCTCTTGCGTGGCCAAGGCACAAGCTGCCGCCACGACCAGCAACCACCATTTCAGCCGGCGTATCACCAGATACAACTGGCCACTGAATTCAAGTTCGGTTGTCAGCATTATTTGGGTAACCGTTGGTTACAGCCTTTGCTTCGGTGACTCCATCGGTGGTTTCATCGGAGATCCTTCAACCCACCTGTTTTTTAAAGGTGTGAATTCTGGTGAGCCCTGGAGCCTTGCCCCAACTATTCCAAAGACATTATTTGCATTATTCCAGCTCATGTTCGCCATCATTACACCAGGTCTTGTGGTTGGTGCAGTTGCCGAAAGGATCAGGTTCACTTCTTACATCCTATTTATAGCGCTGTTCAGCATCCTGGTATACGCTCCTTTGGCGCATTGGAGCTGGCATCCTGAAGGATTCCTGTTTAAATTGGGCGCGCTTGATTTTGCAGGTGGTACTGTAGTACATATTTCTGCAGGCTGCGCAGCCCTGGCTGGTGCTATGGTGCTGAAACGCCGCAAAACACATATAGAAGGTGCTGAGATTCCTCCCGCAAACGTTCCATACGTTCTCATCGGAACCGGATTGTTGTGGTTCGGATGGTTTGGTTTCAACGCAGGTTCTGCATTGGGTGCAAATGCGCTTTCTGTATCTGCTTTCGCCACTACCAATACCGCTGCTGCTGCTGCTGGTTTATCGTGGATGTTCTTCGATGTTATGAGAGGCAAGAAACCTTCTGTGGTTGGGTTCTGCATCGGTGCAGTAGTTGGCTTGGTTGCGATCACACCCGGCGCAGGGTTTGTAGCGATTCCTCAGAGTATTTTTATTGGTGTGGTGGCTGCCATTATCTCTAATGTAGCAGTTTATTATAAACAAAAATCCAAACTGGATGATACCCTGGATGTGTTCCCCTGCCATGGTCTTGGCGGTATCGTAGGCATGATCCTCACCGGTATTTTCGCCACAAAAGCAGTGAACAGCGCTGGAAATGATGGGTTGTTTTATGGCAATGCCGCTTTCTTCTTCACACAGTTGAAGGCGATGGCCATCACCGTTGGTTATAGCTTTGTGGTTTCTTATGCCATTTTCAAATTCATCAACTTTGTTCTTCCTATGCGTGTTTCTTCTGAAGATGAAGAACGAGGCCTTGACGCGTCTCAACACAACGAATCTTATGTTCAGGGAACACTGATCCTGAAAAAGAGAGGAGAAAAGGATACAGAAATAAGAATAGAAAAAGGCACAGTAGAAGAACTTGTTGTGGAATAACAAGATAATTTCTTCACCGTACCTTTTTCATTCAGAACTAAAAAGCATTACAATGTTAAGAAAACTTATTGTAACGGCTGTGCTTACAGCAGCCCTAAGCCCTCTTTTTGCCCAGGAAACGCCGGCTACCGAGCCCGTTAAAGAAGAAAAAAAGCCCTTAATTATTTCAGGTTTTGTAGATGCATATTACCGGTATGATTTCAGCAAAAATCCTGCAAATAACCGCACCTCATTTACCAATAGCCATAACTCTTTTGAATTGGGTATGGCTTCCCTTAAACTGGAACATAGCATTGGTAAAGTAGGTTTCGTTGCAGATCTGGGATTTGGAAAACGTGCGCAGGAATTCTCTTATAACGATAATGGGATAGCGCAAGCGATCAAACAACTTTACGTCACCTATTCACCTAAAGACTGGCTCAAACTCACTATGGGTAGCTGGGCCACGCATGTGGGATACGAACTGGTGGACGCCCCCGCCAACAGGAACTATAGCATGTCTTACATGTTCTCCTGGGGTCCCTTCTTCCATACAGGTATCAAGGCGGAAGCAACTTTCGGGAAAAGTGGATTTATGCTCGGTGTAGCAAATCCTACCGATTACAAAT
>REAQ01000095.1 GCA_004294195.1 Sphingobacteriales bacterium
GTTTCAGCCTCAATAGGATAGCCAGCCGCAAGTTCCATCGCAGGTTTCAATATCTTCTCCAGACTCATGGTGCCATACTCTGCTAACATATGGCAAAGCCCGCCCGGTGTGCCCGGTGTTACTGCTGCAAGTGGTCCGTATTGTGGAATGTATTTGTATCCTTTCGATTTAAAAAACTCCGCCGTAGCACCTGTTGGCGCTACGCCGAGGGCATTGATGGCAATAACTTTTTTTGTCTTGGGATTGTAGATCAGCGCCTGCGTTTCGCCGCCCCAACTCAACACATCCCACATGGTACAGGTTGCGGCCAACATCGCGCAGGATGCATCAACGGCATTGCCGCCTTGCGTAAAAATGGTCGCACCGGCTGTAGCCGCAAGTGGTTTACCGGTGATGGCCATCCAATTCTTTCCATGGATCACCGGCTTCTGCGTCTTCTGTGCAAAGGCAAAAGCTGGAAACAAAAGTGCAATGATAAATAGGTATCTCATATGCTGTTAGTGATTATTTGCTATTGGTTATTCTACTCCCTACTTACTACTCCCTGTTTTCTCCCCTATCTCTTTCTCTATCACCGGCCACACATCACCTTTCAGGTTTTTCATCAGAAACAGTTTTGTGCCTTTCTCTATGGCATAAGTACTTGACACTTCCCCCACAAAGATCATCGTATCACAAAAGCTACGCTCATCTTTTAGCTCAGGGTCTTTCCGGAAGTTGGATGCTGATACGATCCTAACAATATGTTTCAAAGGTTTGCCTACCGGAAACCAGTACACGTAATCGGCATTAAAACTCACTGCCCGAAGCCCCGTGGTTCCATGATAATTAACAGCGCCAGCCTCCCCATAGTTGTCCGCAATAATTAAAGTCTGATCTTTTTCTTTCACCAGACTGACAGCCGAATCTGTAAGATACGCCATCTCCCGCCATCCCAGCATATCCGCGAAATCCTGTTGCAAGGCATGCTCTTTCCCATCCTCCCACCTTAGCAGGCCCAGTCTCCGGTATTTCTCCGGCGAAGCCGCCATGGTTTCTGCAGATGCATAAGGAAAAGCAATCAATAAAAACGGAATAAACAATGCCACTACCAACAACAATGTCACTGGTCGCCAGATTCGGTTACGCGTATACGTGCGGTGATCCAGATAAACCGCACCGAAAGCCAGTAGTGCCGGATACAGTCCGGCTGCGTAGTATCCCTTTGCATGAAACCATATATAGATCCCGAGGGTAATGAGGATGCCCAGCGGAAAAACCCGGTAGGGTGAAAACGACTTCAACCGGAAAAATCCAATGATGGCGAGGACCGACAAAAACAGCGGGTGCATAAAGAACAAAACCTGCTCCTTGATGAAATTACTTCGCTCCATATTCACGAGTTGGCTGTCTGCCAGTTCGCGCATATGTTTTACAAATGGAATTCCATGGGTGTACTGCCAGTAAATATTGGGGGCGATGAGCAGCAAAAATAATATGGCAGCTCCCGCGAGGTGCGGCGTCCATAAGAGACGACGTTCCGGCAGCATCAGCCATGCCAGTCCGATGCCCGCCATCGGGAACATCACATTGTATTTATTCAAAAAAGCGATGGCAAAGACAAAGGCCAGCACATAAAGATTCACGACGGTGCCCCGGTGCAGATATCGGACTAAAAAATAAAAAGCGGCCGTCCAGGCCAGGATCTCAAACGAGTTCGGTTGAAACAAGGTGTTGATGCGCAGCAACACAGAAAACAATACCGCCAGCGCCACAAGCACCTTTGCAAACAATCTGCCACCCAGCTCCTCTACTATCTTCCAGCAAAAAAACATGGTAAAGGCACCAAACAGCGCTGGAAAGAATTTCACCCAGAACATATCGTTGCCAAGGAATTTGATAGCCATCGCTATCCATGAAGTCACAGGTGGAACCGACATATACCCCCATGCCGGATGATTGGCTAGATCGAGATGAAGATATTCATCACGCTGCAGGTCAAACGAAGGATGAATAAGAAAATACTGCGCCGCAATTTTCACTGCCATCAGTGAGAACAGAATGAGCGCTGGGGATTTGATATTTCTTTTTTCGTCCATCATGTTTCTTAGTTCGCAGGTATGGCGTCGTGTTCTGCAACCTGCAACCTGCCACCTGCAACCTAACGCTGTCCTCTGTCCTCTAAATACCCACGCATCTCCACCTGGTATTGCTCTGCAATTACTTTGGCTTCGGTGGCAAAATCTTCTTTCTCTGACGCATAAATGATTGCCCGGCTGGCGTTCACCAGAATTCCGCCATCTGGTATCATTGCTTTCTGGGAGATGTCGCGCAGGCTTCCACCTTGTGCACCTACACCGGGTACCAACAAAAAATGTTCAGGACAGATCTTTCGGATATTGATGAATTCATCTGCTTGTGTGGCACCCACCACAAACATTAGGTTCTCCGGGTTGCCCCAACCAGAAACCGTTCTCAGCACTTTCTCGTATAACTTCTCCCCACCAGCATCCTGTAATTCAAAATCCTTTGCCCCTTTGTTAGAGGTGAGTCCCAATACAATCGTCCATTTGTCTTTGTATTCTAAAAATGGCTTCACACTATCCTCACCCATATATG
>REAQ01000282.1 GCA_004294195.1 Sphingobacteriales bacterium
TATTCCCTGGGCATATACGTCTATCTCACGATCCTCCACCTGGCATCCCTCTGGAACCCTAAGGCAAAAGCCTGGGTTACAGGGCGAAAAAACTGGAAAGCCCAACTGAAGGCCGTACACCAAAAAGCGGGAAACCGCAAACTGGTCTGGGTTCACTGCGCCTCTCTCGGAGAATTTGAGCAAGGCCGTCCGGTAATTGAAGCAATAGGGAACCAAAACCCTAAACCCTATATCCTCCTCACTTTCTTCTCCCCTTCCGGCTTTGAGATCAGAAAAAACTACACAGGGGCAGATGCTGTGATATACCTGCCAGCGGATACGCCGGGTAATGCCAAAGATTTCACAGCCATCCTTCAACCTGATCTTGCCATTTTTGTAAAGTATGAGTACTGGCTCAATCTCCTCAGTCAGCTGCATCTTCATCAGATACCCGTACTCATGGTATCGTCGATTTTCCGCGACAACCAAATCTTCTTTAAATGGTACGGCAGTGCCTGGCGAACAGCACTCACCAGGATCCGCCATTTCTTTGTGCAGGATGCAGGCAGCGAAGTACTGCTTCAACGGTTAGGGATAACCGAAGTGACTGTGGCGGGAGACACGCGGTTCGATAGGGTGCTGCAGACCGCGGCGGCGTTTGAGGATATTCCCGAGATCCGGTTGTTTTGCGGAGACACGCCGGTGCTGGTTGCCGGTAGTACCTGGCCGGAAGACGAGCAGATCATCGCAGCATATCTTCAGCAAAGACCATCCGTAAGATGTATCCTTGCGCCGCATGAGATCCATACTTCGCATCTGGAACAACTGGATCAGCGGATGCCCATGGCTCAGCGCTTCACTTCATGGGAGAAGCACCCAAATCAGGACACCAGGGTGCTGGTGATCGATAACATCGGTATGCTTTCAAAACTTTATCATTACGCAACAGTCACGTATGTCGGCGGAGGCTTTGGAAAAGGTATCCACAATACCCTGGAGGCTGCGGTATATGGCAAGCCGGTTTTGTTTGGACCGAGGTATGAAAAATTCCGTGAAGCAAGGGAATTGATTGCAACGGGTGGTGCAGTTTCCGTGACGGACACAAGCGCAATGACAGCGAAAATGGATGAATGGCTGAACAAGCCGGAGTGCCTGACCCTTGCGGGAAGAGCCGCGTCTGATTATGTGATCTCAGAAGCCGGGGCAACGCAAAAAATCATGAGCTTTATTCAGGCGAATCGCCTTCTCACCAGTTGAACAAACTGTTGCACCAGCAGATTATCTTCCTTCCATCCAAGTTTAATCCGGAGCTCACGTTGCATCCAGAACTCGGCTTCGGGTAAAATAGAAAACTGGTTGAGGGTTTTCACAGAACGCTCAAACATCGCTTCATCCCCACTGAACAATTCATTGATGTAAAGATATCGGTCGTTGATGCCAATGGCTTTGCGCAAATCCTTGATCGGAACATCCTGTAGTTTTTGCGACACTTCTCTCCGTATTTCCTTCAGTTTCTCATTGAGATCCCGGGCGGCCTGCTCTTCCTGCTCCTGCAGGGATGGCACTACCACCACCTCAGGTGGCGCGGGTGGCGTTTCAACGGGGGGTGGAATATGGGTAGCCAAGGTTGGAATCTCGTCGATCTCGATGGGGTCAAATTCGATAGCTCCATTCATCGGTGTATAAACCTCAGGTTGGTTGAGTTGCTCTTGTACCGGTGGGCGCAGTTTAAGGCCCATCTCGTTTTTGAGCTCTGCAGATTGCTTCATCATCTGCAACTCTTTCTCTACCTCTGCTTCGTCCACTTGCAACACCTGCACAATTTTCTCTTCATGTGTGACTTTGACGTCTGTTATTACGGGCTTATGCTTGTGTGGCATCACCACTGAAACCTTATTGCGATTGGCGATGATTGGAGACGACTGTTGTGAAAGCGCCAATTCCTGCTGGATCTGCTGCAGGGTTTGTTGCAAAACATCCGGCAGTTCTTTTTTCCGGTACTGTTCAAGCAGTTTCAATATTAAAACCTCGGTTCGTTCCATAGACATTTGGTAACTTCGTTCTTACAGTAGCTATTAGCTAATAGCTATTTGCTAATGCAAAGGTACAAACAGTTTAAGAATCCCAGTTTTATTAAATGTTTATTGAACCCCATCACGGTGATGCTGCAAAAGGATGGATCGAAGTCATTTGTGGCTCAATGTTTTCGGGCAAAACCGAAGAATTGATCCGACGGTTGAAGCGCGCCAGAATCGCCAACCAAAAAGTTAAAATTTTCAAACCGGCTATAGATGTCCGTTATCATCCGGAGCATATTGTAAGCCATGATGAAAACATGATTCCCTCCACGCCGGTTCATTCCTCAGCTGAAATTCCCGCACTTGCGGCAGAATTCAATGTGATCGGGATCGATGAGGCGCAGTTTTTTGACGATGGAGTCATTGACGTTGCCAATCAACTGGCGCAGAGGGGCGCCAGAGTCATTGTGGCGGGGCTGGATATGGACTATACCGGCAAACCATTTGGGCAAATCCCTAACCTACTGGCCATTGCAGAATACATCACTAAACTGCACGCCATCTGCATGGTTTGTGGCAATATCGCCAACTACTCGTACCGCAAGACCAACCACGAAATTCAAGTGGTGCTGGGTGAAAAAAATATTTACGAACCGCGCTGCCGTCAGTGCTTTCAAAAAACCATCTGATATTGGGTGCCACACAGCGGATATGGACCCTGTTCCGAAAAGACTGGATGCTGGAAATGCGGCAGCAGTATTCTTTCTACGGGGTGATCCTTTATGTGGCCTCTACCATCTTCGTCCTCTTCCTGACCTTGGGAGATAATGCAGATTCCGTTACCTGGAACGCCCTGTTTTGGGTGACCCAATTGTTTGTTTGTATCAATGCGGTTGCCAAAAGTTTTCTACAAGAAAGCCGGGGCAGGATGCTTTACTTCTACAGCATCGTCAACCCCGCAGAATATGTGACGGCCAAACTCCTTTACAACCTGGTGTTGATGGCCATCATGAACCTTGTGAATCTTGTACTGTTTACTGCATTTATGGGAAATCCCACCAGCAGTACCTGGGCCTTTATCGGCATCAGTTTCCTGGGCGGGATGGGGCTGAGCCTGATCTTTACCATGCTGGCAGCCATTGCGTCTAAAGCGCAGCAGCAAGCCTCACTCATGGCCATTTTGGGCTTCCCCCTGATCATTCCCCAGCTATTGTTACTGGTCAGGCTTTCGCGGTATGCTTTTGCGGAAGTGTTCCGGGACGGGGTGGTTTTGCAGGTGGTGCTTTTACTCCTGGCCCTTGATCTGGCCATTGTTGTGCTGTCCGTCATTTTGTTCCCATTTTTGTGGAAAGATTAAGGGTAAAACCTACCTTTGCCACGCCTAATCGAGCCGCCTCTGGTCACTGTTATGGCCCTCAATGATTGTACATGAAAAGATCCTGGTGGAAAATAGCTTGCGTCGTTTTATTGGTGTATACCGTTGTGGGTGGACTTCTTCTGCCTGTTCCTGCCTTGCGTCAACTACAGGAAACCATTCGGAACCTCTATTTTCACGTGTGCATGTGGATGGCGATGATGACCGTTTTCACCGTATCTGTGGTGAACAGCATCAAATACCTCCGTCAGCTTGACCTGCGCCGGGATATCCAGGCCAGCGAATACGCTACTACGGGTGTGGTTCTGGGCCTGCTGGGCTACGCAACCGGAATCATCTGGGCCTCCTACACCTGGGCCGATCCCAACAACCCTGCCTATGCATCTTTCGGGTCAATTGTGCGAGAGCCTAAACTGATTGGAACTGCCATGGCCTTGCTCATCTATTTTGCTTATTTCGTGCTCCGCAGCTCTATCACCGATATGGACAAAAAAGCCAGGGTGAGTGCGGTCTATAATATTTTTGCTTACGCGATGCTGTTCCCTTCCATCTGGATCATTCCCAGGCTCGTGCCAAGCTTGCATCCGGGACAGGAAGGCAATCCGGCACTTAACGTAAACGATGTGGATGCAAGGATGCGACTGGTTTTTTACCCGGCCATTATCGGCTGGACCCTACTTGCTGTATGGATCACATCCCTTAACGTTAGGCTTGCTTTCATCAAAGAAAAAAACTGGCTGAATGCGCACTAAAATTGCCCAATTCCTGTTTGTTATGTTGCTGATCCTGTTGGCCTTACCTGTTTTGGCTCAGGATAGTAAAGCGGAGATGGCCGATGGCATGCGGAGTAATGGAAAGATCTACGTTGTCATTGCAGTGATCCTTACTATTCTGGGTGGATTGATTTTTTATGTGTGGAGGCTTGACCGAAAGATCACAAAATTGGAAAACGAAAATAGCTAATAGCTAGTGGCTACCAATTGTTAATTGCTAATTGTTAATTATTAATTGCCATATAATATGTCTGCAGAATACAGTTTTTTTGACGCCGTGTCGGCCAGCTTCGATAAAGCGGCCGGATACACCAAGTTCGATAAAGGAATCCTTGAACAGATCAAACAGTGTAATTCCGTTCTTCGGTTACACTTCCCCGTTAAGATCGGTGACAAGCTTGAAGTGATTAAGGCTTATCGTGTGCAACACTCTCACCACAAACTTCCCTGTAAGGGTGGTATCCGTTTCTCTGACATGGTGAACCTGGATGAGGTGATGGCGCTTGCTGCACTGATGACTTACAAGTGCGCCATTGTGAATGTGCCTTTTGGCGGTGCCAAAGGGGGGATTGCGATCAACCCACGTAACTATGACGCATACACGCTGGAAAAGATCACACGCCGTTATACCGCTGAACTGGATAAGAAAAGATTCATTGGTCCTGGCGAAGACGTACCTGCACCAGATTACGGAACGGGTGAGCGGGAAATGTCTTGGATACTGGATACCTATATGGCGCTTCACCCCGGTGAAGTAGATGCCATGGCTTGTGTGACGGGTAAACCTGTTACTCAGGGCGGCGTTAGAGGAAGAAGGGAAGCCACAGGACTGGGTGTATTTTATGGCATTCGCGAAGTATGTAATATGCCTGATCAGATGAAAAAACTTGGCCTTAGCACTGGCGTAGAAGGAAAACGTGTGGTGGTGCAGGGGCTGGGTAATGTAGGATACCATTCTGCAAAATTCTTTCAGGAAGCTGGAGCCATTATCGTTGGCTTGGCAGAATATGAAGGATCTATCAGCAACCCTAATGGATTAGATGTTGAAGCCGTTGTTGCGCATAGAAAAGGAACCGGATCAATACTGAACTTCCCCGGCGCAACAAACCTCGCTACCAATACTTCAGCGTTGGAACTGGAATGCGATATCCTGATTCCTGCAGCGTTGGAAAACGTTATCAATGGTGACAATGCACCACGTGTTAAAGCAAAGATTATAGGCGAAGCAGCCAACGGTCCGCTCACGCCGGACGCAGATGACATTCTTACTGCCAAAGGTGCATTGGTCATTCCTGACATGTACCTGAATGCCGGTGGTGTTACGGTTTCTTATTTTGAGTGGTTGAAAAACCTGAGCCACGTGCGCTATGGCAGGTTGGAAAAAAGATTTGCCGAAAACCAGAACCAGTTGATTGTAGATCAACTCGAAAAAATTACCGGCCAATCCATACCAGCTGACACAAGGAAGAAACTAGTAATGGGTGCCGATGAGGTTGATCTCGTACGCAGCGGTCTGGAAGAAACCATGATCGGCTCCACACATGAGATAATTGATCTGTGGAACCAGCATCCAGATATTAAGAATATGCGTACCGCTTCGTTTGTGGTAGCTATCAATAAAGTAGGAACGTCTTATACTGAGCTTGGTATATTCCCTTAATGGCAAGGAAGAAGATAAAGGGAGAGGTGCGAAGAGAAGCTTCACACTTCTCCCTTTATCTTTCCCCTTTCATCCAAGAGGGCATCTTTTCCAAAGGACAAAGTCGCCCATCGATCTTCTCAAACACCATCACGCCGTCACCATTAGTGATACATAAGTAGGGAACAGGAATGGCGATATGATACCGCAATACCTGCATCAAGGTCTCTTCAGTTAGCATAACAGACTGTGCCTTGCACTCCACCAGCATCCAGGGATTGAATTGTTGATCATAGACAAGCAGATCATAGCGCTTCGCCATCTCACCCACCATAATACCCTTTTCAAGACTGATCATTTCCCTGGGGTACTGAAGCGTTTGCTTCATCCATTGAAAGACATTTTGCCTCACCCATTCTTCCGGAGTCAGTTTTACCCAACGCTTTCGGATCTCACAAAAAACCTGAGCACCTTCCGGCAGGTTTTTTATTTGAAACGGGTATGCTGGGAAGGCCGGAATGATCATGCCTGCAAAGTAATCACTAATTTTATCCGAACAGGACCCATTATGAATACAAAAGAAGAAATCGTTCAGAACTGGCTCCCGAGGTATACGGGAGAAAAACTGGAGAACTTTGGCAAGTATATTCTGCTAACCAACTTCTCCAACTATGTGCGCTTGTTTGCAGAATGGCATGGTGCAGAGATCACGGGGCTGGATAAGCCGATGCAGACCGCAACGGCAGACGGAATCACGATCATTAATTTTGGCATGGGTAGTCCAACCGCTGCAACGGTGATGGACTTGCTTACCGCTATACAGCCATCGGCCGTATTGTTCCTGGGCAAATGTGGGGGATTGAAAAGAAGCCATAAGATCGGCGACCTGTTGCTTCCCATTGCTGCTATCAGGGGCGAGGGTACGTCCAATGATTATTTCCCTCCGGAAGTGCCGGCCCTACCCGCGTTTGCGCTCCAGAAAGCTATATCAACAACGATCCGTGATTATGAACAGGATTATTGGACCGGACCGGTTTACACAACCAACAGAAGAGTGTGGGAACATGATGAAGAGTTTAAAGAATACCTTCAGAAGATCAGGGCTTATGCAATCGATATGGAAACAGCAACCATCTTCTCTGTTGGATTTTACAACAGGATCCCGACGGGAGCATTATTGCTTATCAGTGATTCACCGATGACGCCAGAGGGTGTGAAAACGGAGGAAAGCGATAAAAAAGTAACCACCAATTTTGTGGAACTGCACCTGAAGATTGGAATCGATTCCCTGAAACAGCTCATCAATAACGGTCTCACCGTGAAACACCTGAAATTCTGATGGATCAGCCTTTGCTGGAGATCAAAGGGCTCGATGTTCGTTTTCAAACGGAGGATGGCCCTTTCCATGCATTGAAAAACGTATCCCTAAATGTACAACGGGGACGGATAACCGCAGTTGTAGGTGAATCAGGATCCGGTAAATCTGTTACTGCACTGTCTATGCTGCAACTGCTTGCCCCCAATGCGGAATATGCAGGCGGAGAGATCATCTTTCATCAGCAAAACGATTCCATCGATTTACTGAAGCAACCAGAAGGATTGTTACGTCGTTTACGCGGCAACAGTATTTCGATGATCTTTCAGGAGCCGATGACTTCTTTAAATCCACTGATGCGCTGCGGGGAGCAGGTGTCTGAGGCCATCATGTTGCATAAAAAATGTGACCGAAGAACAGCAAAGGAACAAACGATTGCACTGTTCCAGAAAGTCCAACTGCCTGACCCAACGGGTATGTATAAACGATATCCGCACCAGCTCAGCGGTGGTCAGAAACAACGCGTGATGATTGCCATGGCAATGAGTTGCGGGCCGGATCTTTTGATTGCCGATGAGCCCACAACGGCATTGGATGTCACCGTGCAAAAAACCATTCTTGATCTGATCCGCAGCTTGCAAAAGGAGACCAATATGGGTGTCATCTTCATCACCCATGACCTGGGCCTGGTGGGTGAGATCGCGGACGATGTGGTAGTGATGTATAAGGGCGAGGTGGTGGAAAAAGGAGCTGTAAAAACGGTACTCAGGCAGCCATCGCATCCCTATACCAAGGCCCTCATTGCATGCAGACCGATCCTTCATCCGAAAGGCAGCAGACTGCCGACCGTTGCAGATTTTATGGGAGATCAAACCGCAGCAGTGAAACCAGCATCTCAATATGCCCCACCACCCCCAACCTCCAGCCTATTAAAGGTCCGCAACCTTCAGGTATGGTTTCCATCGGCCAAAAATATCCTGGGCAAAACAACGGACTATGTAAAAGCAGTGGATGATGTCAGTTTTGACGTACGGCAAGGAGAAACCCTTGGCCTGGTGGGAGAATCCGGTTGTGGAAAAACCACACTGGGCAGGGCCCTGCTACGGTTGGTAGAACCAAAGAGCGGAGAGATTATCTATCGGGGTCAAAACCTTATCCGGTTAAATAAACAACAGCTAAAGCCTTTACGGAAAGATATCCAGATCATTTTTCAGGATCCCTATTCCTCTTTAAATCCGAGAATACCTGTAGGCGCTGCAATTGCAGAAGTCATGAAAGTACATGGCATAGGGGAAGGAGAAAGGGGAAGGACGGAGATCGCAATTGAATGGTTGGAGAAAGTGGGGCTGAAGGCTGACCATTACAAGCGTTACCCCCATGAGTTTTCGGGCGGACAGCGGCAACGGATCGGCATTGCCAGGGCCTTGGCGCTGGATCCGGGCTTTGTGGTCTGTGATGAATCCGTATCCGCATTGGATGTTAGTGTGCAAGCGCAGGTTCTGAACCTTTTGAATGACCTCAAGCGGGAAATGGGTTTTACTACCGTCTTTATCTCCCATGATCTCGGCGTGGTGCATTATATCAGCGACAGGATCATGGTGATGAATAAGGGGAAGATCGAAGAGATCGGGGAAGCGGAACAGGTTTTCCGGCATCCTGGCACGGCCTACACCCAACGGCTTGTGGATGCTATTCCTGGGAGGAATTTTATCGGTTCATGAAAATTTTGTACTTTTGCCGGCATTTGTTGCCACATGGTACGAACCTGGTGCCGTAAGATCAGGTTTAGTCCACCATCCTTCCGTGTACCTTCCCGGTTTGTTTCATGATGGCCACCTGTTAAAAGCATTTTATTCATGAAACTATCTCAATTCCGTTTTGACCTTCCCCTTAACCTTATTGCGCAGTACCCTTCCAAGAAAAGAGAAGATGCCCGTCTGATGGTGGTACACCGGGCTACCGGACAGATCGAAAACAGGCATTTTAGAGATATCCTGGAGTATTTTGACGACAAGGATGTGTTTGTGGTGAACAACACTAAAGTGTTCCCAGCGCGCATGTATGGTCGCAAAGAAAAAACAGGCGCCAAGATCGAGGTATTTCTGTTGCGTGAACTGAACAAGCAGAACAGGCTTTGGGACGTGATCGTTGATCCCGCAAGGAAGATTCGTGTGGGTAATAAATTATATTTCGGCGATGCCGATGAACTGGTTGCAGAGGTAATTGACAATACCACATCCCGTGGCCGTACCATCCGCTTTCTGTTTGACGGACCAGAGGAAGAATTCAAACGCGTACTCAACTCCCTGGGTGAGACCCCATTACCGAAATACATTAAGCGCAAGCCAGACGAGGAAGATCGTGAGCGCTACCAGACCGTGTATGCCAAGCACGAAGGTGCTGTGGCTGCGCCTACTGCAGGTTTGCACTTCAGCATTGAGCTGATCAAGCGTTTGGAGATCCAGGGTGTGCGTTTTGCCGAAGTGACCCTGCACACAGGCCTCGGCACATTCAGGCCCATTGAAGTGGAAGACCTCAGCAAACATAAAATGGATGCGGAGTTCTATGCCATCGAAGACCAGGCTTGTAAGATTGTGAACAAAGCCAAGACAGAAGGTCATCGCATCTGTTCTGTGGGTACCACTACTATGCGTGCATTGGAAACTTCATTTACGGCAGATAAATTGTTGAAGCCGTCTGAAGGATGGACCAACATCTTTATCCACCCGCCGTATAATTTTTCGATTTCCGATGCGCTGATTACGAACTTCCATTTACCCAAGACGAGCCTGCTGATCATGACCTGCGCCTTTGCAGGATATGACCTCGCCATGGAAGCATATAAGAAAGCCATTAAAGATAAATACCGGTTCTTCAGTTATGGAGACGCGATGTTAGTGATATAAAAAAAGCCGCGCAATGCGCGGCTTTTTTTATATCACTAACATAAGGATTAAGATAAAGGGAGAAGGATGAAGTACGAGCGCAATCAGATTTCCTGAAATATATGTCAGGGCATTCTGATCCATTTCAACCTGCGATTGCCATCCAGCACCCTTAAAATAATGGTATCACCACTGAACGTAAATGAACGGCGGACCGTACTACCTTCTGGAGAATGAAGAGAAGTGGAAAGTCTCTCATGTTTTACGATATCGGCACTGTCCTCTATGGTGTAATTCCCGGCATACACATAACTGGCGGAGAAAGCCCGGACCGCAGCTTTTAATTCATCCACAGTCATACTGTCCAATTTTCTGTTGATGTACTCGTCTCTGAGGCTCTGCTCTTCCGGCAGCCATTTGAAATCATGATAGCCCTGCCTCGTGATATGCACGGCCATATGGCCCTTCCCGTCATACACGATGTATCCCGCACCGCCCTTGGCCCAGGGGTCCTCATGCCACACCCCATTAGAGTCTATATTCTCCGAGATATATAGTTTAAACATGCCGGAAAGCCGGGAACGGCTGTCCGCTTCTTTTTTTTCCGTACAGGCGATTAACAATACGGACGTCATAAAAAGGCAGAGGTAAAAACGGATAAGTATCATCATATTTGATTTGTAGTGTCAAGGATGGCCTAAAAGGATGGTAAAGACTGTTCCCTCTCCCTCCACACTTTCCACGGTCAACGCTCCTCCATGCGCCTTCACAATATCATACGCCAAACTCAACCCTAACCCTGTACCCTGCCCTGTAGGCTTGGTGGTGAAGAAAGGTTGGAATATTTTTTCTTTGATTTTCTCCGGTATGCCGATGCCATTATCCGAAATAATGATCCTCAGCGTGTTCCCATCTTTCATGGTGATGATTCCAACAACAGGTACAAATCCTTGCTCTCCTTTCTTACTTCGCTCATTAACCGCAAAGAAGGCATTGTTGATCAGGTTGAGAACCACCCTTCCGATGTCCTGCGGAATGATATTGATGTTGCCAATAGCGCTGTCAAAATCAGTTTTA
>REAQ01000096.1 GCA_004294195.1 Sphingobacteriales bacterium
ACGATGATAATATCGATATCCTCCTGCATGAGCAGATGGACTATGCGCGAATTTTATATAATAAGGGTCTCTATAACCAGAGCCTGAAAGTGCTGAACCGGACCAAGGACCAGGCGAGGCAGTACAACCAAATTACGTTCTGGTTGCAGGCATTGTTCTTCGAGAAAAAGATTGAGAGTTTGCACATCACCCGAAGCTTTGAGAACCGGGCGGAGGAGCTGGCGAGAGAGGTGAATGAACTGGATGATCGATTGGTGATGGTGGGTAGACTGTCTAACCTTGCCCTTCAGCTATATGGTTGGTATATCCAGATGGGTCACGCGCGCGACAAAAAAGACAAGGAGGCGGTAAAGGCTTTTTTTGAAAATCATTTGCCCGTAGGCGCTGCCGGTTACAAGGGATTTTACGAAAAGCTGTATCTGCACCAGAGCTATGCCTGGTATGGATTTATCCTGCAGGATTTCCTGATGTATTATAAGAGTTGCCAGCGATGGGTGGACCTTTTTGATAAGGAGCCCATCATGAAAACAGTGGAGACGCAGCAGTACATTAAGGGTATGCACAATTTGCTGAATGCTCATTTCATGCTGCGCAATCATGATAAGTTCAATGAGGACCTACGCACCTTCAAAAAGTTTTATACATCAAAAGAAGCGAACCTGAACGATAACAATCGGGTGCAGACCTTCGTGTATTTATATATTGCCGAGATCAACAAGCATTTCATGGAAGGTAGTTTCACACAAGGTTTGAAGCTGGTGCCGTTGATTGAGGAGAAGCTGGAAGAACATGAGTTGTTATTGGATCGGCACAGGGTGTTGATCTTCTATTATAAGATTGCCTGTTTGTATTTTGGCGCAGGCCAGTTTGCTCATGCCATTGAATACCTCAACCGGATCATCAACTGGAAGGTGGATCTTCGTACGGACCTGCAATGTTATGCACGGTTACTGCACCTGATCTCACACTATGAACTTGGGAACTACGAGATCCTGGATTACCTCATCCGTTCTGTCTATCGCTTTATGGCGAAGATGCAAAACCTGAGTGTGGTGGAGAAAGAGATTTTCAAATTCCTTCAACAGATCTTTCACATGAACCGCCAGCAGGTACGCAAGGCCTTTGAACAGCTGCGTGATAAGCTTGCGAAGTATGAAGCCAATCCATTGGAGAGCCGCAGCTTCATGTACCTTGACTTCATTTCATGGCTGGATAGCAAAATTGAGGGTGTACCCGTGCAGGATATTATCAGGAGGAAAGGGCGGGGTAAAAGTGAGAAGATAAAGGGAGAAGCGTAAAGGCTTTCCTTCCAACTTCTCCCTTTATCTTAACCCTTTAAGTCGACTGATATCTTTTCAATGTTTGATTCTGGTGAAATTAAACCAAACAGTGTCTTTCCCTCCTTTATCATTCGGTCCTACGATGTAAGCCCTAAGTTTTGTTGGGTCGATGAGTTCATATACAATATCCGTTGGGAAATCATGCGCGGGGTTGGCAAAATGCGCCTTGGTGGAGGTGACTTCAACCGAAGTGAACTTAACAATGTCTGCATTTCCTGCACCTTTTACGGCATAGACCCAGCGATTGCCTTCCCGGGTTGTGGTTACTTCTTCTTCCAGGGTTGAGTCTGCCCCATTGATGCGGTGTGAGATGGAAAAAAAGCTTCCGTCTGCCTTCTTCTCCCATTTTTCAAGGTATTTCCCGTTGGTTCGCTGCCAGCTGCCTGTGAGCTTGTTGAAAATGACATCATCTTGCCGGAGGTGGAAGTTGGAAGGTCGAAGTTGGAAGACCAGCAAGAGAAACGGCAACAGTCTCATATGATTTAAATTAATAATTTATTTTTAGAAATTCGGGTAGTCAATGCCCAGTGCCCTATGCCTACGTAACATGTTCCGCCACATTACTGGTAATTTTTTGGCCACGGGGCAAAAAATTACTAGCTTTGCCGTCCTTAATTTCGGAATGCTGGCATTTTCCCGGGTGATTACAAATATAACTCATTGATTATCAATTGCTGTCTTCGTCAGGCGGAGCGGTAGGGATTTCCATGTTAGCGTACCAAAATAAGTTAACCGGTTAAACTTCAGAAATAATTATGGCTATCAAGAAAGAAAATCGGCCAAGGTCAAACTTCTCAAAGATCACCATTAGCCTTGCATCTCCGGATTCTATCCTGGAGCGTTCCTTTGGTGAAGTGCTGAAGCCAGAAACCATTAACTACCGAATTTTTGGACCCGTTAAAGATTATGAGTGTGCCTGCGGTAAGTACAAGCGTATCCGTTATAAGGGTATCGTTTGCGACCGTTGCGGTGTGGAAGTAACAGAGAAGAAGGTTCGTCGTGAGCGTATGGGCCACATCAAGCTTGTTGTACCAGTGATCCATATCTGGTATTTCAAGAGTTTGCCCAACAAAATCGGTTACCTGCTCGGTATGAGCTCCAAGAAGCTCGAGAGCATTATATATTATGAACGCTATGTGGTGATCCAACCGGGTCTTCGCGTTGACAAGGGTCAGAATACCGGCGACTTGTTGACGGAAGAAGAGTACCTGGATATCCTCGATACTCTACCGAAGGATAACCAGTATCTCCCTGATGAGGATGCCAACAAATTCATCGCGAAGATGGGTGCTGAAGCCGTGCATGACCTGCTGGCCCGCATCGATCTGGATGGCCTGAGCTTCTCCCTGAGGAATGCTGCCGCCACCGAGACTTCACAACAGCGTAAGGCTGACGCGTTGAAGCGTTTGAGCGTTGTGGAATCTTTCCGTGATGCCAACCTGAGAATCCAGAACCGTCCTGAGTGGATGGTTATGCAATATATCCCGGTGATTCCACCGGAACTTCGCCCGCTCGTTCCTCTGGATGGCGGTCGCTTCGCGTCTTCTGACCTGAACGATCTCTACCGCAGGGTGATCATCCGTAACAACCGTCTGAAGCGTCTGTTGGAGATCAAGGCACCTGAGGTTATCCTTCGTAACGAGAAGCGGATGTTGCAGGAAGCCATCGACTCATTATTCGATAACAGCCGTAAATCAAACGCGGTTAAAGCCGAAGGCGGACGTGCACTGAAATCGCTCTCTGACGTACTGAAAGGTAAGCAGGGTCGTTTCCGTCAGAACCTTCTGGGTAAGCGTGTTGACTACTCCGGTCGTTCTGTAATCGTAGTAGGTCCTGAGCTGAAGCTGCACGAGTGCGGTTTGCCGAAGGACATGGCAGCTGAGCTGTTCAAACCATTCATCATTCGTAAACTGATTGAAAGGGGTATTGTTAAAACGGTGAAATCAGCCAGGAAACTGGTTGACCGCAAGGAAGCCATCGTTTGGGATATCCTCGAAAATATTCTGAAGGGTCACCCGGTTATGTTGAACCGTGCCCCAACACTGCACCGTTTGAGTATCCAGGCCTTCCAGCCCAAACTGGTTGAAGGCAAGGCGATCCAGCTGCACCCACTCGTTACATCGGCGTTCAACGCTGACTTTGACGGTGACCAGATGGCGGTACACGTGCCACTGAGCAACGCGGCTGTGCTTGAAGCACAATTGCTGATGCTTGCGTCACACAACATCCTCAACCCGCAGAATGGTACGCCAATCACCCTGCCTTCACAGGACATGGTACTTGGTCTGTATTATATCACTAAAGGCAAGCGCACTACCGAAACAGAAAAAGTTCGTGGTGAAGGCATGACTTTCTACAGCGCGGATGAGGTGATCATCGCATACAATGAAAACAGGATCGATCTGCATGCGTTCATCAAGGTGAAGGCCGATGTGCGTAATGATAAGGACGAACTGGAACATAAACTGATTGAAACAACGGTGGGCCGCATATTGGTGAACCAGGTGGTTCCCAAGAAAGTGGGTTATGTGAATGCGCTACTGACGAAGAAGAACCTGCGTGAGATCATCGGTGACATCATCAAGATCACTGACGTTGCAACAATCGCTAAGTTCCTTGATAACATCAAAGAACTCGGTTTCCGTATGGCCTTCCGTGGTGGTTTGTCTTTCAATATTGAAGACCTCGTTATCCCTAACCTGAAAGAATCCATGGTGGATCAAGCCGCCGGTGAGGTTCAGGAAGTTTGGGACAACTACAACATGGGTCTGATCACCAACAACGAACGTTACAACCAGATCATTGACATCTGGTCAAGGGTGGATACCAAGGTAACCGAAACCCTGATCAGGGAGATGGCGATAGACAGGCAAGGTTTCAACTCTGTATACATGATGTTGGATTCCGGTGCCCGTGGTTCTAAGCAGCAGGTAAAACAGCTCGCTGGTATCAGGGGTCTGATGGCCAAGCCAAGAAAGAGTGGTTCTTCAGGTTCCGAGATCATCGAGAACCCGATCCTCTCCAACTTCAAGGATGGTCTGAGTGTATTGGAATACTTCATCTCTACGCACGGTGCGCGTAAAGGTCTTGCGGATACGGCCCTTAAGACGGCCGATGCCGGTTACCTGACCCGTCGTCTCGTTGACGTTGCGCAGGATGTGGTGATCATGGAAGAAGATTGCGGAACACTGCGTGGTATTGCCACCAGTGCGCTGAAAGATAATGAGGACATCGTAGAACCATTGTACGACAGGATCGTGGGCCGTACTTCATTGCATAATGTGTATGATCCATTGTCTGATGAGATCATCTGCGAAGCAGGTGATGCCATTGACGAGCACGTGGCGAAGCGCATTGAAGATGCAGGTATTGAAATCGTAGAGATCCGTTCTGTACTGACTTGCGAGAGC
>REAQ01000097.1 GCA_004294195.1 Sphingobacteriales bacterium
TGGCTAAAGATAAGTTAAGGTGTGTAATTCTTTCAGGGTGGTTGTAACATTCTGTTCAACACTGCGTCCATTAGGTAGATCAGCCATCATGACCAAGGAACTGCTATCAAGAAATAATGATGCATCAAGGGATCGCATAAAGGTTTTGTTTGCAACAATGCCCCTGGAAGAGCATGTCATGCCGATGATAAGCCTGGCGATCACCCTGAAGAACGCAGGTTACGATGTTCGATGGTATACACAAGAGCGCTTTGCAGCACAGCTTGCAAACTTTGAAATCCCACATTATCCATTTGTAAGGCCTCCGCAGTTTCATAGTGATAATCTTGCGGAAGTTTTCCCCGGCAGATCAGGTATCACTTCAGATTATACATTGATCCGTCACGATCTCAGGGAACTCATGATCCGAAGAGGGCCTGAATATTACGAGGACCTTAAAGAGATTCATGCGTCCTTTCCCTTTTCCATGGTTGTCTCTGATCTGGGCTTCACGGGTATACCCTTCATCAATAGACTCATGCAGATTCCTGTCATTGCATTGGGACTGCATCCTCTGAAAGAAAGCTCCGTGCTATTGCCGCCCTACGGAATCGGAAAAACACCGGCCAATAGCAGACTTTCAAGAATTAGGGTTGGTATTCAACGTTTCATTCAGGAAAACGTCACACACCGGAACTTATCCATATTGCAACAGCGGATGCACCATCCATATGGCATCCGCGGCACCGGACATGTGCATGATGATATGATCAGTCATTCCACGATCGTTCTGCAAAGTGGCAGCCCGGGCTTTGAATATCCAAGACATGATATGAGTGACCATATTCGTTTTTGTGGACCCGTTCTCGCACCTCCTGCCAATAAGGAAAAATATTGGATGGGTCATCATGGTACCTATGAACATACGATCCTCGTTTCGCAAGACCGGAATGATGGAGATCCGAATGCCTTGATTGTTCCGGTGATTGACGCTTATTGTAACAGCAATGCCAGGGTGATCGCTATCACAAGGGGAAGGGATACGGAACAACTTCGTCAACGATATGTCTGTTCCAATGTGATCATCGAAGACGATATTGATTGGGACGATGTAATGCCCTATGCGGATGTGTTCGTTGGGCAGGGCAACCACCAGGAAGTGTTGAAATGCATCCGGCACAAGTTGCCGATGGTGATTGCCGGGTGGAGGGGTTGCCGCAAAGAAGTGGGGGCGAGGGTGGCCCATTTTACCCTTGGACAGCACATTAGAACGGATCGACCATCCCGGGAGAGCTTAAGCAAGGGGATCGATGCGGTTTTGAAAGATTCCCGCTATTTGCACCATACCCGTGCTTTGGCAGACGAATTTTCCCAATATGATCCGGGGCAGGTGTTGCTCCGTTTTGTGCAATTGCTCTCTAGTGGGTATAAAGTAGCCGGAACGCCATTAAAGGTCCGGCCCATTGATTTTACTGATCTCTAACCCGATCCCACTCCAGCATTTCCGGATTTTTGTTTTTCTGAACGCCTGTTTTCCAAAATTGATCTATATTTGCCATCCCTGAACGGAAAATCAGTGATGCCCAGGTGGCGAAATTGGTAGACGCACTGTGTTCAGGTCGCAGCGCTCGCAAGGGTGTGCTGGTTCGAATCCAGTCCTGGGCACCAGAAAAGTCCCGCACATTGTGCGGGATTTTTTATTTGACGCTTGGCAAGCTTGCTTTCAAAAGTGAACAATGCAAAACGCCACCCACACAGCCGGTAATCCCCTCATTCATCTACCCAATTTCCACGCACATGTACTTATCTTTTTCCATTCGGGTTAAAGTCTTTTGCTTTGCTTTATTGCTTCCCGGAAAATGATAGATAAACTCAGCAACATAAGGCTCTACTGGAAATGCCAACTCATCGGCTGGTCTGTGGCTGCTTTGTATTGGGCTACCATCGGATTCATGGGAACCCAGTTCAGCTGGGGATTGGCAGTCATTCATTTTCTGTGCGATTTGCTGATCTATATCTCGCTGTCACACCTGTTCAGGAATTTTTCTGTTGGGAACCGATGGCATACCCTTAGTATCAAAGCCTTGGTGTTTCGGCTCATTCCTTCCGTCATCGTCCTAGGTGGTTTGTTCATGCTGCTGACCATCGGCAAAAACTACTTCGTGAGGTATTTGTTCCAGCCGGAGTTCACAGAAACCTTTGCCGAACAACTAAAGCGATTCTGGCTGACCACTTTTGTGACCGGAGTCCGATTGATGTCGATCTGGGTCCTTGCATATTATGGATATCACCTTGCCATGCGGGAAATCAATGCAGTGAGGGAAAGTGCCCGGTTAACCGCAATCGCAAAAGATGCTGCATTTAATAACTTGTCAGCGCAGCTGAATCCACATTTCTTTTTCAACGCATTGAACAGTATCAAGGCATTGGTTATAGAGAACCCGACGAATGCGCGGAGAGCCATCGATCTTTTATCAGACCTTCTCCGGACTTCCTTGTATCAAAAGGAAACTGCTTTGATCACCGTTGAGGATGAAATGCAGCTGGTGAATGATTACATCGAATTGGAAAAAATTCGATTTGAAAAGAAATTGCAAGT
>REAQ01000158.1 GCA_004294195.1 Sphingobacteriales bacterium
CAAATGTTGGCTGATGATAGATCGGGCTTTTGGTATTTCTGCAGCGCGCGTATTCAGGGTTTCATCAGTGATGCGGGAGAGCTCATCCACCCGCACTACCTGCACCCAATCACAGGCGTCAACGTCTTTGTGTACGTTTGAAGGAACAGAGAGATCGATGACCAGTCTGGGTTTGCGATCTTCAAACTGTTTTGCCATGATAAATGGTGCCGATGAGCTGGTAGCCGTGATCACAATATCCGATTCCTGAAGGTATTGGTCCAATGCATCCAATGATCCCGCATTCACCTGAAAACAGTCTGCCAAATCCATGGCGTGATCCAGTGTGCGGTTGAGGATGGTGATTTTATCCGCAGTTCCGTAGTCAACAAGATTCTTACAGGTGTTCCTTCCGATCTTACCTGCGCCAACTAGCACGATATGCTTGTTGGAGAGATGGCTGGTATGTTGCCTGATCCACTGTACTGCGGCAAAGGAAACGGAGACCGTGCCACCACTAAGTGATGTCTGGTTCTTGATCTCCTTGGATGCCTGCAGGGCGGCGTTCACCAGCCTGTCCAGAAAACTGCCCCAGGTGCCGGCACTCTTCGCCAGCTTCAACGCTACCTTGAGCTGGCCCACAATTTCATAGTCGCCCAGGATCTGAGAATCAAGCCCTGCCGCCACATCAAACAAATGTGATGCCGCTGCAGCCTGTTTATGAATATATGCTGCTTTTTTGAACTGTGTTGCATCGCCCTTGGTTTCCTCGCAAAGCAAATGAATCAGGGTATCTGCTGCATGGGCAAGTCCGTAGATTTCTGTCCGGTTACAAGTAGAGAGGATAAAGACCTCGGGAATACCGCAATGTTTGGCCTTTGTCAGCACTTTTTCTATCGTCTCAGCAGGAAGTGCATATTGACCCCGAATCTCCATATCGCATTTGCGATAGTTGATCCCAGCCACAAAAAACATCATGCCATCGTTCCTGATCACCATAACAGCACAAAATTAACGCATCAACCGCAGGGTAGCCAGAACCGTAGGCCTCAACTCTGTCATCTTTTGGTCATATTCCTGATGATTATGTTTAGCAATATGGGAACTGTAATTTTGTAGTATGAATTCCAAACATACGTCAGCTATTTTACTGATGAATCTTGGCTCTCCGGATTCTACGCAGGTGAAAGATGTTCGTAAGTATCTCAATGAGTTTCTGATGGATGAGCGGGTGATCGATCTGCCCTGGCTGGCACGCACCTTATTAGTTCGTGGTATCATCGTTCCATTCCGTGCACCGAAATCAGCCGCAGCGTATCGTTCCATCTGGCAGAAAGAAGGATCACCATTGATCATTCTTACCCGTCAATTAAAGGAAGCGGTGCAGGCTAATTTTTCCGAGCCTGTGGAGATGTGTATGCGCTATGGCAATCCTTCTACGGTTACCGTATTGGAAAAACTGCATCGGGATCATCCGCAGTTAAAAGAAGTCATTCTGTTTCCGCTGTATCCACATTATGCGATGTCCAGTTACGAGACAGCCGTGGAACAAGTGAAAGAGGAACACGCGAAAGGGAAGTACAGTACGCAATTAAAAATAGTGGGTCCATACTATGATGATCCAGCATACATTGCATCGCTTGCCGAAAGTATAAAACCTTATCTTTCTGGTGAATGGGATAAGATCGTATTCAGCTACCATGGTGTTCCTGAGCGGCATATCCGGAAGGGAGATATTACGGGTGAGCACTGCCTTAAAGTAGCGGATTGCTGCAACAAGCCATGTGCCGCGCATGCGCAGTGCTATCGGCACCAGACCTTTGTTACCACAGACCTTGTCACCAAGACACTGGGTTTGCCGGCAGACAAAGTGGAGCAGACCTTCCAGAGCCGGTTGGGCAGGGATCCTTGGTTGCAGCCGTATACGGCGGCGCGGTTGGAACAATTGCCTGGTGAAGGGAAGAAGAAAATTTTGGTGGTGTGTCCCGCATTTGTGAGCGACTGCCTTGAAACACTGGAAGAGATTGCCGAAGAAGGGAAGGAGGAATTCATCCATGCCGGCGGTGAAAGTTTCACTGCGATTCCCTGTTTGAACCTGCAACCTTCATGGGTGAATACGGTTTGTTCTTTCATCCGAAGAGAGATGATTACAGAAAATACAATGGCCTGATGGACTATGCATATCTGAAAGCGCTGCACATCATTTTTGTGGTAACCTGGTTTGCCGGGATGTTTTACATTCCACGCTTGTTCATTTATGCTACTGAAGCCAATGATAAAGATTCTTCCGCAAGAGATGTTTTGCAGGCACAATTTGGCATTATGATGTCGAGGCTTTGGTATGGCATCACCTGGCCCTCTGCCGTGCTTACACTGATCCTCGGTCCCTGGGTGTTGTGGAAAGGCGGATGGTGGACTGCGATGTGGGCAGGCAGTGCGTTGTGGCTGGTGATTAAAGTAGCGCTCGTTGTAATACTATACGGCTATCACCTTTACTTGCATTTTATGTTTACTTCTATCCGTGCGGGTCAATACAAATGGAGTTCAGACCGGTTGCGGATATGGAACGAAGGCGCCACGGTTTTGTTGAT
>REAQ01000283.1 GCA_004294195.1 Sphingobacteriales bacterium
ATGAACCGATGACGCCGCCACAAGGCTATCCTGCCCCCGTGCCACTTGAAGAATTGATACAGGAATTTCCAAGACTGATCCAGCTGGAGGGTATGAATGAAAAAGAACTTGTTGCCATCTTCAATGAATTGAATGACAAACACCTGAATGTGAATGGTCAGCTGTTTGCACAGGCAGAGCAAGAACTTGCGGCCATGAAAAACATATCCCGAATGGCGGAAGCCAGGCAAAAACTGATGGAAGGCCAACAGAGGAAACACGTGGAGCTAAACAAAGAACAGGAAAGGATACGCGTGACCACACCCGGAAGAAAAGCCAGACCAGAGAACTCCAATGAAACATCCAGCGATAAAGTGAATAGAGAAACTTCCGGATCTCGCACCTATAATTATGCATTTGCTTCATCTAAGCCTAAGGTCAAGACATTTAAAGATGAAAGCGGGCTAACGATCAGTATTATGGAAGATGAACAACAGATCCGGATCCAGTTTTCAAATAGGTAATTCTACCAGACATTTCTTGGACACATATCCCCGTAAGTATTGTTGATCAGGAATCCCAGGACGATCTCGTGGGTACCCCGTTGCATAGATCCGAGTAAGTATTTTGAGCTGTTGATATCGTAGGCATAACTCACATTGAAAGTGTTCGAGATATTGACCCCCATCATTCCGGCAAATCCTTCATTGAAACGATAGCTCGCACCCAGCCACAAGCGATCCTGGTATTGAACCTTCACATTCACATCGGTATACAAAGGCATAGACGCGATATACCTGAACATCACACTAGGTAATATCGTTACATCCTCCGTCAGAAACGCTCGATAACCTGCCGTTGCAAACAGGTGCGGAACAGAGGTGGATTTATTCAGTGATGTATCGTTAAGATAGAACTTAGAAGGTATCACCTGCTGCGCAGAAAGGCCGGCAAAATAATTAGCACTGTATAACCATAACCCAACATTCAATTCCGGACTTACTTTATTGTACTCACCTGTTGCATTGGTGATCACAGGGTCAAAAGCATTCGCCAACTCAATTTTTGTTCTGTCTATGTTGGTACCAGAAAGGCCGATCCCGAAACCGGCAGACAAGTTTGTTTTAGCGGATACGGCCATATGATATGCATAAGTACCGCTAGCATATATCCGGTTGATATACCCCGTTCGGTAATTCACAAGGGTAAAGCCCAGTCCATGGTGTGGTTCAGAGGCCGTATACTCTTCCCAATAACGTTTACCCCTTGGATTCTCGCCCTTCATATCAAACGATGTGGCCGTAGTCTTGAGATCGGATTTACCGATAGGGCCATGAACGGTTGCATAAAAAGTCTGGGGCGCACCATCGATCCCCACCCATTGGTTACGCGCACTTAGTTTCAGATCCACATAGTTCTCTATCCCAGTGATCGCAGGATTGACGATGTAGTTGTTGAGAATATATTGTGTATAGTGAGGCCTTTGCTGTGCAGCAAGGTTTACACTCAACAGCAACACCAGAAAAAACATGAATAGTTTACCCTTCCTCATTATCTCAAAATTGTTACATAGCCGGCCAATTTAGGCCTTCCGTTTTTCGGATCAATCACATAATAATACGTTCCAGCAGGAACCTGCTGCCCTCTGTAGGTTCCATCCCAGGGCTGTCCATACCCGGTAGAACGGAACAACAAGCTACCAGCCGTGTTGTACACTTCAATGATACATCCAAGGTAAACATTCAGACCCTTGATCTCCCATACATCATTATATCCATCTCCATTGGGCGTGAATGTATTTGGAACAACCAACTTCGGTAAATACCGGACAAAAACCTGGTCCGTTCCGATGCATCCCCTATCTGTTTCTGCACTTAAAGTATACAGAATATCTCTACCCGGTGAAGCCTGGGGCTTTAACACATTTGTTCTGTTCAGTCCTTCGGCTGGCGACCATAAGAATTTCGTAGCCACGGCGGTAGCCGTAGCATCCAGTGTAATGGAAGTGCCCTGTAATACAACTTTATCTGGCCCGGCATCAACCTTTGGAGATTCCGTCACCTCAATCACTGCCTTGGCAGTATCTGCACAGCCGCCCTGGCTTTGAGTGATAAAAACGATTTCATGCAGACCTTTTCCCGCAGCTGAGGGATTGAATAATCCTGATGCGTTAACACCGGGACCAGCATATTGCCCGCTGAACAATAAGCCCGACAAATCCCTGCCTTGTGTAAACTGAAAAGATGGGGCGTTATCACAAATAGCCGTGAAAGGATCCAGCACTGCATCCGGAGTAGCAAGGAGTTGAATAACCTGGGTTGACTGTCCCTGGCATACAGAACCAGAATAAGCCGTTAATAAGATGTTGACTTGCCGCGAGGCTGGCTGCTGGAATACGGGGTATCGATGGGTGTATAGTTTATCAGGTACAGGTTCTTCATCAATTGTCTGTTGTGAAGGATCACTGATATCCCATTGAATGACCAGTCTCGTGACATTACCAAAATCCACGACGGATTTATTGCGTATGGACATCAACAAGTTGCTACAAAAATTGCCACCGATGACTTCAAACCTTGATATTGGGTTAGAACCATTTACGGTAAACTTTTGTATGGTTGTATCCATGCAACCTTGCGGTGACGTGATGTACTGTGTAACATCATAGACTCCTGATGCAGTGTATTTATGTACAGCATTCTTCCCTGTTCCGTTACTGCCATCACCAAAATTCCAGGCATAGGTTAAGGCTGATTGATCAGCCACTTTACTGCTATCCGTAAAGTTTGCAAAGGCATCGTTCAAGCAAATTTCAGGAAGTAAAAAACCGCCGATGGGTTTCGGATAAATGGTCAGTTGCCGCGTAACGGTATCACTCAAACATCCCTGCATATTGCGCACAAACAATTTAACCTGATACTGACCGGTTTTGGAATATGAATAATTAAACGGAATAGTTTTTTGCAAAGAGTCGATCTTCCCTTCACCAAAATCCCAATACCATGTTTTGATCGGCGTGCCTAAGGGTTGGGAAAGATCGTTCCATTTCACTTCCCCGTATTGGCAGAAGGGAGCCTGTTCCAGAAAATCAGCCTTTGGCATATTGGCCACGGTAATCTCTTTTCCGGTGACGGCGGAAATACAACCGATGTCAGTTACTACCTGTAAACTAGCATTGTATGTTCCACCTGTATTGTATTTGATCACCGGATTGGCGGATGAAGATTTTCGTCCATCTCCGAAATCCCAGAATCTCGCAATGATCGGCCTGGTGCTGCTGGCAGCGCTGAAATCGGTAAACCGCATGGAGTCTGCCACACACCCGGAAAATGCTGTTTGAAAGCTCGCCTGAGGCTGGTCAAAGATCTGTAGGTCATATTCAATTTCCTGTTCACCGGCACAACCGTCTGCGGTAGGATTGTTTGCAATAATTTTAATGGGATAGGTGCCCACGGCATCCACCTGATAAGGTCTTTTTAAAATGTATTTATAGATTGTTCGGCCATTCACCACCCATGAAGAATCCGGAGAAGGACTGCTGAGCGTAGTATCGTTGAAGAGGCCATTGAATTTCCACGCAATCGATACAGGTTTATATGGAAAGGTCATGGAAAATTCCAGAGGGGAACTTTTGCAACCCGCAGGGAAGCTGACGGTACCAAAAACATTTCGAATGCTGACAAACTGGTAAAGGTCTTTCAAATTTGTACCTGCGGAGTATCCATAAGATTCAAAATCTCCAAATCCATAAGCAATCGCATTAAAAGGTGTATCACAATAAAGATTATGTGTTCCCTGTGTCACTGCGATCCGGGCATATGCATAGGAAGGTGCAGTAGGATGAGGCACAAAGCTGGAACCATAGTTTACGCCGTCAATTGTAAAGCTTGCGAACGCAGAGGGATCATTTTTAATATAAACATTGATGAAATGCTCATTAATATTGGTATTAATGAAGGGTTGCATGGCGTTCAATGTCACCTTGTTGATCGTTTGTTCAACAGGATTCAGAAAGATCATATCAGGATCTCCTTCCCCACTATTTCCGCCGCAGGCCTGAGTCGTAAAATACTGAGCCACCATAATGGGCTTGTCTGATTCTATAATGCCCGGCTCATTTGTGAGCGGAAGAGTGAAATATTTTTGTCCTGATACAGGAAAGACCACTCCATTAACACGGACTTCAGCGTTTGGATCAGACTTAACCACCCTGATAAAATTGAATTTGCCGGACGGATTGGTGCTGCTGATACTTGGTGCAAAAAGATAGGTTTTACCCCAGGTACTGGTTGGATATACCTGTTGATAAAGATTGTCAGAAGTACCACTCCCGTTACAACCTATCGCAATTTTACTGGAGCCACTGAATACGGCTATTTTTTTACATCCTGCCCCATCATTGATAGAACGGATGGTTGAACCGGTGAGATCCGTAGAACTCAATACTTGATGCACCTGACCCTGCTGCAGTTCTATGGTATCCGGCCTGTTAGCCACCAGCCCGCCTTTTGTATTGGCCGATGGCACAATTTCAACCCTTGTTGTACCAGGATCCGAAGCAATCACAAAGAAGTATGAATAGGAATTAGGCTCATTGGACACCTGGTCAAAATTGACAGAGGTATATTCCCTGCCCAAGGTGCTAACTGGCAAACATAAAGTGGCGCCTGATATGGCGCTGACATAGATAAAGCTATATACCACCACAGGCTTATCTGCCGTCACATGAATACCTGCATTATAGGTTCCTTCATCCGGCAGTGCTGCAGCCCTGGGAATTTCAATAGTTGTGATCTGATTGGCAGTTACCGTATACGTTTGCGAAAAACCAACTCCTGGTATCTCCACTTTACCCTGGGTACTTACATCAGATGTAATATATAGCTCCATTTTTTCAGGGCATATCAGATTGTTTCCCTGCCTGACACACTCGGTGGCCGGCCAGGGTACACTATTCATCATCCTGATATGGTTGCCATACCCTATCCAGAACTCTTTACCTTTATTAGAAAAGTCTTGGGCATCAGCAGAATGATGCCATAGAAACGCAATTGATGCGAGGGCAAACAGGTAAATCTTTCTCATGCAGCAGAGCCCGCCAAGCGGAAGACACAATATAAGACTAAAACCCGTTTGGCATACCTGACTGTTTAAGGAGCTGGCCCGCTTTTGGACCAGTACAAAACAGCAGATCCATACTACTCACATTAGGAGTAAAACCGTGGCGTTCCTGAAAAACCTGCTGATATACAGGCAGTCCCGCTACAAATCGCTCCTCCTGATAATTGGATGGCAGCGGTTGATCCAGCCGATGACCGTCTGAAATCATATTAATATTTTCGACGAACAACGATAATTTTAGCTGATCGGTCAGCCAACTGAAGACCAATCCGTTCCACTCATGCAAAAACTCAACCGGTGTATGGAACATCGTTTCCAACGAATGTGCATAAAACTCAAAAAAAGGAGACCGATTATAGGCCGATGTGATCGTGCGCCAATGTGTGGTTTGCCAACGCTGTTTATTGTCGATTCTGACCTGCCCCATCGGCAACCTGTTGCCCCTGCCTCCAACCAGTGGAACAGATAGTCCAACCAAACCATTGGCTGTGGGAATGATGCACCTGTTCTGAAAACTCATTTTTCGGAACGGCTCACATAGTAAAATACCAATATGCGTTTTTTTTGATAAAATTTTACTTACGGTAACGCATGGAAAATATTGACTTTCAATAAATAACATGAATTTTATACTTAGTATTTTGTATGGCTCAATTTCGTGAGAATTGAAGCCGTTTCAAGTCCCAAATTACTTATATTCAATTTTAAGTAGCCTATTGTAATAAATTGATAATGTTGCATTTGAACAGATTATAATTTGCTAAAATAATTGGTTAAACCATAAAACCCAGAATGCTAAGTAACTTACCAAACATTTCACGGTTCATTCCGTGCAAAAGTCTGACAGTTTTACCAAACAATGCTAATTTGCAGCCTGAATAGTTAAGCATTGAAACCCCTACTCTTTTTAGTTTTTGTTGCCCTCTTCCCTGCTGACCTTTTTAAGGAACCCGATTTTATTGACGCCCGGAATTTCAGGCTTGCAGCCATAGGTCTCAAATCTTCAACGGTGAAGACAGACCTCGTTTACTTCAACCCCAATAATTTTGGCTTGAACCTTAAGACAGCGGAGCTGGATGTATATCTGAACAACAGGTATGCCGGACATAGCTTACTTGACACCATGGTGCATGTACCGGCCAGGGACACGTTTTTTGTTCCGGTGTCCGTCCAGGTAGACATGAAGAACGTATTCCCCAATGCACTTACGATTCTAATGAGTGATTCTATTGACCTACGGGTAGAAGGGAAAATGAAGGTCGGAAAGGCCGGCATCTACATCAATGTGCCGGTCAGGTACCAGGAAAAACACTCCCTAAGGTAAGCCTCACTCTGATCCCTTACCCTAAAGGCTACTTCTTAGGATGTTTACAGGTCTTTGGCAGCTTTTTGTATGCATCTTCATTTGCGGTAACGTCATCCGCATCATACCCCACATTGGCAATAGCCGCCTTGATGTTTTCAATATTGGTCCGGTCCGCGAAATAGGTGACCATGGTGTATTTGCTACGGGGATACACCACCACTTTGGTGACTCCTTCTTCGAATTTAAGGTATTCTTCGATCCTTAATTTACACTCCTCACATTGGGCCGTGGGGGTCTGGACTTTTACGGTGATGGGCTTTTTTTGTTGGGCGAGGCTAACCAAAGAAATACCGAGCGCCAGAACAAAGAGGAGTAAACCTTTTTTCATATCGATGGATTAGACCGTCAAATTACTCAAATTCCTACCAGTTTGAAGGATCCTGGCGCCAATTTAACAATGTGTTCTGCAGATCAGCCGTGACCTGCCCTTTCTCCACGGCCAGCTCAATCAGGTGCTGGTAATTGGTAAGGCTCTTATAGACAACGCCTTTGGAAGCAAATGCTTCATCAGCCTGTTTGAATCCGTAGGTAAAGATAGATACCATACCCACCACATCCAGGCCAGCATTGCGCACCACATCAACCACTTCCAGACTGCTTTTGCCGGTGGATATTAGGTCTTCAATAATCAGGACTTTCTGCCCAGGCTTATAATATCCTTCAATCTGGTTTCCCAGACCATGATCCTTTGGCTTGGGCCGCACATAGACATAAGGAAGTTTTAACTGGTCCGCCGCCATTGCTCCCCATGCAATACCAGCAGTAGCCACCCCGGCCAGAAGTTCCGCATCAGGAAAGTCTTCGAAAATGACATTGCACATTTCACTCTTGATGAAATCGCGGATATAAGGGAAGCCAAGCACTTTCCTGTTGTCGCAATAAATGGGACTCCGCCACCCAGAGGCCCAGGTAAATGGCTTCTCCGGACTCAATCTGATGGCTTCAACCTGCAGGAGTTTTTCGGCTACGGCTCTTTCGTTAGTCATTTTCGTTTTCTTTGTGGGTGCAAAGATAAACCCACCTCCCATGCGGTATAAAATTTATTTCGGCGATGCGCCTCTATTTCTGACCGATGAACTGGATGCGGAGATGCAGGAGATCATGCATCATGATGACGGGGTCTATATGGATGAATTGTCGAACCCGGCCATCAAGTCCATGATCCATGAGATGAAAAATCCTCAGCATCATGCTGGTGTTTTTTATCACACCAATCTGGATGAATTGAAAAGGGTTTTCTGGAAACAGTTCACTATCATCAAAGCAGCGGGTGGGTTGGTAAAAAATGACAACGGCGAAATCCTCATGATCTTCAGGAGGGGTAAATGGGATCTTCCTAAAGGAAAACTTGACGATGGTGAAACCCTTGAATCATGCGCAGTGAGGGAGGTTGAAGAAGAGACCGGCATCCGCAACACCATACTCGGGCAACCATTTGCAACCACCTACCATGTGTATGATGAATTTGGTAAGCACATCCTCAAAGAGTCCTTTTGGTATACGATGTCATCACCCGGAAACCAGCAACCCGTTGCGCAGGCTGAAGAACAGATCACTGATATTGCATGGGCCAGTAAAACAAAAGCGGCGGATTTATTAAACAACACCTATCCAATGGTCAAGGATTTGATCACTTTATATTCGGATGACGAATCAGATCAGTCTGCCTGATCATATCACTGTTTGATCCTGATATCAAATACAAAATCTTCCACGGAAACCAGTTTCACTTGTTTGAACTGAGCGTGAAGAGGATTGATCAGGAAATTGTATTCTCTTGGAATAACGGTAGAAGGTACCCGAATAACCAGATCCTTCTGCGCAGAAAGTAGATTTCCTCCCAAATCTCGTGTAGATGCCGGCGAGGGCCATCGGTTCCAATCACCGGGAAGATCCTGAATGGCAAGATCAAGAAAACTGTCAGGGATTTTAAGGGTAGCTATAGATAAGGCCCTTGGAAGTTCATCTATGTTTACATGAACAGAAAACTCCAACACGGCCAGGCTGATAGATGATGCCACGTAAAGACAGGGAATCCCTTTCGGGTTCCATCGACCGCCATAAAGCCTCGCTCCCTCGCCGTTCAGGTCATCTGCAAATTTTGTTCTGCTGATTCTGTAGACAAGCATGGGTAAATCATGAGTAAACGCCGTAGGCGATACGCCCAATCAGGTTGCGCACTTCTTCCCGCCCAAAACTGGTATGAAGCATATCAAAGGGAGACTTACCATTCAGCGCGCGCAAGGGCGACTGCAGCCAATGCCTGAACCGATCTTTATCTTCAAACACTTCAAGACCAAATGAGAAAATATCTGCAAGCACAACAATCTTATCACTGATATCCGTATTGAAACGATCCGGGGATTTTTTATTGATCAGTGTAGCGCGGGCAACATTTAACACCTGGGCGAGTTGGTCATAATCAAGACCTGCCATGGCTTTCAAGGCTTCCAGGCTATCTTTGGAAATTCCTTTCTCCACCAGGGCCAGTTTTTCCATGAGCGACAACTGGTTTTCCGGGCGCTTTACCACTTTTAAGATGGACGAACTAGGATTACTGGCATACATAACCATTGGCTCCTCTACCCCAACCTTTTTACTACCTCCTGTTTTTTTCTGCACTGGCATAGTATAAATTTATACTCAAATATAAGCATATTTATACTAACAACCCAATCTATATGCGGATGGATTTGATAACCGCGTCTGGAAGAAAAGGACTTGCGTCTCCGGCGTTGCGGATAATATCCCTCACAATGGTAGAAGCCACGGAAGTATATTTTGGCTCTCCTGTCAGGAAGATGGTTTCAATGGTTGGATCCATCGTCCTATTGGCGTCGGCAATGGTTTTCTCATATTCAAAATCACTGACATACCGGATCCCTCTGAGGATGAATTTAGCACCGATCTTTTGGCAAAAATTGATGGTCAGCCCCTCATAAACCGCACCTTCAACAATAGGCTGTCCTTTAAAGATCTCATCGATCCATTGCAATCGCTGCTCCGGGCTGAACATTGGCGATTTTGACGCATTGATACCCACACCTACCACGATTTTATCAAAAAGGGGTATGGCTCTTTGAATGATATCTACGTGACCGAGGGTCACGGGATCAAAGGTCCCGGGAAACAGGCAGATTCTTTGCATAAAGGGAAGATAGAAAAATTATTCAGCAGTTTCTCGCTGCCCTGCCAAAAGATACAGTACAGCCATGCGCACCGCCACGCCGTTTTCTACCTGTTGGAGGATAAGGGACTGCTTACTGTCTGCCACATCGCTATCGATCTCAACGCCCCTGTTAATTGGCCCGGGGTGCATCACAAAGATCTCCTTATCCAATTCATCCAGCATTTTTTTACTGACGCCAAAGGCCAGATTGTACTCCCGCAATGAAGAGAAAAGGACCTGGTTCTGGCGCTCTAGTTGGATGCGCAAGATATTGGCCACATCGCACCATTGCAATGCATTCTTTACATCATATTCCACGCGTACGCCCAGCGCTTCCTGAATGTATTTAGGGATCAGGGTTGGCGGACCTGCCACAGTGACTTCAGCACCCATCTTCTGTAAAAGATAGATATTGCTGAGGGCCACACGGGAATGCATGATATCACCAATGATGGCAACTTTCTTACCTTCCAGGGTGCCTAGTTTCTCCCGAATGGAAAAGGCATCCAGCAAGGCTTGCGTAGGATGTTCATTGATCCCATCCCCGGCATTGACGATGATGGCAGGGATGTGCTTGGCCAGGAAATGCGGCGCACCACTGGCGCTGTGACGCATCACCACCATATCCACTTTCATCGATAAAATATTGTTGACCGTATCCAGCAATGTTTCCCCTTTTGAAACCGAGGAACCGCTGGCGGTAAAATTGATAGTATCCGCGCTGAGTCTTTTCTCGGCCAGTTCAAAAGAGATTCTTGTTCTGGTTGAATTCTCGTAAAAAAGATTGACGATGGTTACATCCCGAAGCGAGGGAACCTTTTTAATCGGCCGTTGAAGTACTTCCTTAAACTGTGTGGCAGTATCGAGAATGAGTTGTATATCCTGCGCTTGCAGGTCTCTAATGCCCAACAGATGTTTTGTACTGAGTTGCATTAGGGGTCGAAGTTAATGTAAATTCAAAAGTCAAAAGTAAAAAGTCAAAAATATGCTCAGTATAGGACCACGCGCGGCTCCTGATCCCAGATCACCTTCACTTTTTGGGTAATAATACTGTCGATGGATTTACCCACATAATCAGGCTGTATGGGCAGTTGCCGGTCGAATTTACGGTCTACTAGAACAACCAGCTCCACTTTTGCGGGCCTTCCAAAATCGATCAGGGCATCCATGGCTGCCCTGATGGTGCGTCCGGTGTACAACACATCATCGATCAATACAATTTTTTTACCCTCAATGGAAAACGGGATAACTGTGATGGTGGGTACGTGTAGTCCCGAGCGAAGATCATCCCGGTAAAAAGTGATGTCCAGTTTTCCATAGTTCAATTGTACCTCGG
>REAQ01000284.1 GCA_004294195.1 Sphingobacteriales bacterium
AGGAAAAACGGTGGGCACGGCAGAAAGCTGCACTGGAGGATACATCGCTCATTTGTTCACGGCCAATCCGGGTAGCAGTGTGTACTTTAAAGGCTCCGTTGTGGGCTATGCCAATACGGTGAAGACCGATATCCTCGCCGTGGATCCACAGACCCTGAAAGACCATGGTGCGGTGAGCAAAGAAACCGCTTCCCAGATGGTGAAGGGGGCGCTGAAAATGTTGAAAACTGACTATGTGCTGGTGACCACCGGGATCATGGGCCCAGACGGCGGAAGTCCCGAAAAGCCGGTGGGTACGGTATGGGTAGGTGTGGGAAATGGCCATAGGACTGAGTTGCACGAATTTCATTTCCGGTTTGACAGGCAGCGGAATATTGAACTTACCGCAACCAACGCCCTCAATGTGCTGCGTAAATTCATACTTAATCCACACTAGAAAATCGGATGGTTCGATTTCCCTACCTTTGGGCCGCCTTAAAAAATGATTGCTTATGGCTCTTGTTGACCTGGTGATGCCAAAGATGGGTGAAAGTATCATGGAAGCCACGATTCTGCGCTGGCACAAAAAACCCGGAGACAGTATCAAATTAGACGAAAATGTCCTCGATATCGCTACAGACAAGGTAGATACAGAGGTCCCTTCTACAACAGAGGGTACGCTGGAAGAGATCCTTTTTAGTGAGAACGATGTGGTGCCAGTTGGTGCCGTCATTGCCCGGATCAGAACGGCTGGCAGCCAACAGGAAACCCCGGTGGTTGAACCTTCCGCACCGGCACAGACGGTTGTTACTGCGCCGGTAGTTGAAGTGGAAGCCGAAGACATCCCCTACCAACCTTCCACGATCAATATTGATAAAACAACACCTTCACCAGCTGCCAGGTTCTATTCCCCGTTGGTGTTGAACATCGCTGCTTCTGAGGGTGTGAGCATGAGTGAGCTTGAGCATATCCCAGGCACAGGAAACGAAGGCAGAGTAACAAAAAAAGATATTCTTGATTATCTGGCGGCACGCAAATCCGGAAAACCGATACCTGCAGCCACCAAGCAGCCAGCTGAGCAAACGGTTAGCAGCAGCACATCAAAGGTGGAAGGTCGCCAACCCCAACAAGTGCCTGCCACAACGGTTAGTTTCCAGGGCAAGGCAGAGATCATTGAGATGGACCGCATGCGAAAACTCATCGCAGATCACATGGTGAAGAGCAAGGCCACCAGTGCCCATGTGACCTCCTTTGCAGAAGCTGATGTTACCAATATGGTGCTGTGGCGCGAAAAGATCAAGAAAGACTACGAGAAACGCGAAGGAGATAAGATCACATTCACCCCACTGTTTATTGAAGCCACAATAAAGTGCCTGAAGAAATACGGCTGGCTCAATTCATCTGTTGAAGGCAACAATATCATCGTCAAAAAAGACATCAATATTGGCATGGCCACGGCCCTGCCCAGTGGCAACCTGATTGTACCTGTCATCAAAAATGCCGACCAGCTCAATCTTGTAGGATTAACCCGTCAGGTAAACCAACTCGCCAACACGGCAAGAAATGGTAAACTGAAGCCAGAAGACACGCAAGGTGGAACCTTCACCATCACGAATGTGGGTACTTTTGGCAGTATCATGGGTACGCCCATCATCAACCAGCCACAGGTAGCCATTATGGCAATTGGCGCCATCAAAAAGCGTCCAATGGTGATTGAAACCGCACAGGGCGACAGCATTGCGATCCGTCATATGGTATATCTATCCTTATCTTATGATCACAGGATCATTGACGGTGCGCTCGGTGCAACTTTTCTAAGTGCTGTGGTGCAGGAGTTGGAGAATTTTGATATTTCCAGAGACTATTAGAGGCATTGGGCACTGGGCACTGGGCATTAAGGGGCACTGGGCAATGGGCATAAAGGGGTATTGGGCATAGAGAGGTCTGCCCTCTGCCGTTCAACCTCTGACCTACTGTATCAATCTTGCGAGTCTGCGCTTTGCAATGGGCAGTAGTGTTTCGTCTACGGGTAATACCAGAGCCGTTTCAATCCCATAGACTGCGGGGTTGGGAAGATCAGTCTTCCATCGAATCAGCTCTGCTTTGATGTTTTCAAAGGTATTAACGATGCTTGTTTGCCATTCGGCAATGAATTCCGTTTTTATGCTCCGGTATTTCTCATCGTGCTTTTCAAAAAAACTTAACCGATACTGATACACCCGTGTCTGCTTTACCTTTCCTTCCCTTAGAAAAATATATCCCTCCCGGTTCTCGAGTGGAATCAGGCCAATCGGGAAAATGTTCAACTTGTCTTCGATAAACTCATAAATCTCCGTCCCGTCCTTGATGGTGGCATTCATTTGGCTCAAGGCAAAAGCAATGATTTCTTCCAGTTCTTTCATCAGGTCATCATCGTCAATGATATGCTGATAGAGATTCTCCAGCTTGTTGATGTCAACCTGTGTTAGTTTCTTCGGGAACTGTTGTTGTAGAAATTGCTTGTTGTGCTTGAACGCCATCAGGTTATTGTAGTGCATGATCACGTCAGCCAACTGCGGATACAACTTCTGTTGGTCAAACTGCCGATGGATCTCCTGCAGATAAGCGAGCAGGGTATATTTTTTGAGTTCGAAATCAATATAGCCTTCGGCAAACCAGGTGTGGGATAGGGATCTCATACCATAATTTACAAAACATTGTTCGTAAATCAAAGACCTCCCGCGGTTTTGGCAATTGTACAATTGTACAAATGTGCTATGGTACAATTGTACAGCTGTTAATCCAAACCCATATTAATCCCCTTATCCACAGCAGGCACGCCTTCTGTGATCCATACCGGTGGCTTCTCTCCTTTCAGGAGCCAATCAAAAAACTGTTGTTCACGGATGGAAATGTCTTTACGGTTCTTGCGTTGTACAAGGTTATGTGCTTCGCCATTGTAGTTCAACAGCCAAACTTTTTTCCCAAGTCTGCGCATGGCAGTAAACATCTCGATGCCCTGGTACCAGGGCACGGCGCCATCTGCATCGTTAGACATGATCACCAATGGAGTAATGATTCTGGGAACATAAAACAAAGGAGAGTTTTCAATATATAGATTCTGCTTCTCCCACAATGTGGCACCAATCCGGCTCTGTGATTTTTCATACTGGAATTGGCGGTTCAGGCCACTCTCCCATCTGATTCCACCGTAAGCACTGGTCATATTGGCCACTGGTGCGCCGGCCCATGCTGCTGCAAATAACTTGGTACGGGTGATCAGGTAGGTCAGTTGATAACCTCCCCAGCTCTGGCCCTGAACGCCAATCTTTGTGCTGTCTATCCCGCCCTTCTTCACCATTGCTCTTGCCCCACTTACCACATAATCATAGGCAGACTTGCCTGGGTATCCGGTCTTGTAATGAATGTCTGGCACAAACACCACATATCCCCTACTCACGAAAAAAGTGATATCAAGTCTGCTGGGCGTTGGTGCCGGTGAACGGTAAGCGAACAAAGTTTCAGCATCCCGCTCATAGAAATAACAGATCATCGGATACTTCTTGCTGCCATCAAATCCTTCCGGCTTAAAGAGCATTCCCTCAGACATTTTCCCATCGTAAGCTTTCCAGCTCACCAACTCTACGTTTCCCCAACTGTAAGCACTTTGTTGCGGATTGAGGGCCGATATTTTTTGTTCTGCATTGCCTTTGCGCAGATAAAGATCGGGTGACTGTTGGAAGGATTCTTTCGAATAAGCCAGTACCTCTCCGTTCTTGCTTGCATCCACAGAACGCATCAGATAAGGGCCTTCCATCACTGACTCAAGTGTGTTTCTGCTCAGATTCAGGGTAGCCAATCCTCCGTGTTTATTGCTATCCCTTTGCGTGCGCAACAGGATTGATTTTGTGGGATCGATGAAACGTTCATCGGGATCGAGTGAAACATACCGATAACTAATCCCTTGCTTGCGACCCTGACCGTTGGTTATATTCACCGGAGCCTTCCCGCCATCAGGATCCAATTGCCAGATGTCATATCGGTCGTATATCAACAATGCCGCGTCATTCACCAACCACTTGGCCACACCAAAAGCATTGGGGTCAGAAGGCATATCATATTCCTCGTCGTACAATTTAGTAGGCACTTTCGCGGAAATGTTTTTTACCACGCCATCCTTCCATGTAAAGTATTGCCTTGCTTTCTCATCGAACCAATAAATGTATTTCCCTCCCGTACTCAGTTGCGGCATGGTAGTGAGATTTCTGGTCACCAGCGTACGTGCGCCTGTTTTTGGATCGATGGCATACACGTCACGGAGTTGTTCGCCGGTCCATTGCGACTGAATCCTTCTTCCGGTGTCGCAGATACCAACAAACAGATTTCCATCCATGGAGTAATTGGTCATGACATCGCGAAGATTCTCATCACCCAGCTGCTGCATCTTGTTAAATCCAAGGTCATACATTGCCAGGTAATTTCTTTTCTGTTCCCTGCTGAGGTTATACAGTTGCTGGGTTTGCAGATAATCGTCCTTGTAATTCCAGATATCCACTTTTACCTGGTCAATTTCCGGTACCGATGTGTCTTTAGCAGGACGGATCTGTGCTGTACCAAAGAATAGTCTTTCACCACTATCACTGAACTTGGTGATCCCATTCTCGCTAACCGTCCAACCTATTCTCATCCCAGCGATATTCTTATCTGCCAGCATCACAGCTGAGTCTGTGCCATTGCGCCAGTACCAGAGCTTGTAAAACTTTTGCAGGGCCTTGGCACTGCTGTCTCGCTCAGCAACAAAAGCGATCTGGTAGGCATTGCTATCGATATCAAAATTCGAAAACTCATTACCGCCACGGGCAATGGTGTCAAGCTTGTTTTCTACACTACGGTAAACCAGAACGCTGTTCATGGACCCCTTTACAGAACGCGCCTGACGCCCTTCCATGATGAGGATCTTTCCATTCTTACTCCATTTGTATTCACTGATGTTCCTGAATATACGAAGGCTGGTATCCCCTAGTGTAGCCACCACCAGGTTGGAGCCCTCATCTGCCTCACCACGCCTGGCCGTATCTGTATTGTGCATGTGCACCGCTATCAAACCGTTGGCATACTTAGGCATGGCATAAGCTTTGATATTGGGTTTCACCGTCATGCCGCCATTCAACAGGTTGATCACACAAATGGAATCCTTCGGAAAATCCTCAGGCTTTTTCTTTTTGATTCTCGCCTCACGAGTAGCTGCGAAAAAAGGCCTCACTAACGCCACCGCGTACCTGCCGTCAGTAGTAAACTGCGGGTTATACCCACGTGGAACGCTGTAGGTTTGTGTGCTGTTGACCGCGCGGATGATGAGTTCATTGTCACCTTCCTGTACTGTCTTTACAAATGCGATCCACTGGCCATTGTCTGCAACAACTCTCTCGCCAATGCTTTCCCATTGGTCATACACGGTATGATCCAAAGGCTTTTTTTGTGCAGAAACAGAAATAAAGAATAACATGCAAAGGGTGGTTGCTGACAGACGCATAGTGTGAAATTAGTTCTGATGAAATTAAGACAATTCAGGCTTTCTTCTTCCAAACGCGCCAGCTTTGAATCAACACGGTGATCACAATGATCGCCATGCCATAATAAAACCCGGATTCAAGTTCCTTGTCTTCCCGGTACAATAGAAAAGCCAGCAGGATCCCGTATAAGGGCTCCAGGTTGTAACTGAGGTTCACGGTAAAGGGAGAAATGGATCGAAGGGCACTCATAGAAAGATTGTAGGCCAGCACGGTGCAGAAAAGGCTCAGGAACAACAACCAGCCTATATCTGACCAACTGGGCAACAGGGTTTGAACGGGAAAAAAATGCAGGTAGGCCGGCAAGAGTACCGTCAGCAGCAGCCATCCGCCGGTGAGTTGGTGACGGGTAAGATCCATTGCTGAATGTTTCTTCAACAAGCCTTTGTTAAAGATGGTAAAAAGCGCAGCAAGGGCCGATGAAACGATGCCGAGGATGATCCCTGTTTTGTATTTGGGGTCAAAATGGAAGATGAGGTAGATCCCCACCATTACCAGCAACCCGAGCATCCATTCCCGGATATCATTCTTACGTCCAGTAATGATAGGATCAAAAACGGCCGTGAAGAAACTCACGGCGGAAAAGCAAACCAGGCCGATGGAGATGTTGGCATATTTGATGCTTGCGTAAAAGAACACCCAATGCAATGCTACCAGGCCACCTACAACATAAACCGCAAGGAGACCGGCCTTGCCGGATGTTGATATTTTGGGGGCCAGGGCATACATCGCCCACAAAAAAATAACGGTAAAGAATAACCGATACCAAACCAGTAACCCTTCATTGAGTGTGATCAGCCTGCCTAAGATCCCTGTGAAGCCTGCCAGCAAGATGGCGATATGCAGCTGCAGGAATGCTTTTTTCATGCAACAGAGTTGGCAGTATTGCGGATGCGCTGACGGTAGTTTTTAAACATGCTCTGCCATTGAATCTGCATCACGCCCAAGATCCCTTCTTTGACAATTCCTTTGTGCATTTTAGAGGTCCCCAGTTTGCGGTCAATAAACGTAATGGGCACCTCTCGTATCTCATAGCCCAGTTTCCAGGCTGCAAATTTCATTTCGATCTGGAAGGCGTATCCCACAAAGCTTATGCCATCCAGGTTGATGTTATCCAGCACATCGCGCTTGTAACACATAAAGCCTGCTGTGGGATCTTTAACGGGCATCCAGGTGATGAGTCTTGTATATAATGCTCCGCCCTTCGACAACATATTTCTGTCCCAGGGCCAGTTTTCTACATTTCCACCTTTCACATAACGCGAACCCACGGCCAGATCTCCGCCTTCGTATTTACATGCGTGATAGAGTCTTTCCAGGTCATCCGGGTTATGGGAAAAATCGGCATCCATTTCAAAAATGAACTGGTAGTTACGCGCCAATCCCCACTTGAATCCGTGGATGTATGCGGTACCCAACCCTAGCTTGCCTTTACGCTCTTCAAGGAAAAGACCTGAATACTCCCCCTGCAACCTCCTCACTATCTCACCGGTCCCATCGGGACTACTGTCATCTACCACCAGGATATGAAAATCCTTGTTCATGTTAAAAACATAAAGAAGGATAGCTTCAATGTTATCCTTTTCATTGTAAGTGGGTATAACAACTAATTTCTCCGGCATAATTGTATTCTGGATGCTAGACTTTCTTCAGTAAGGTTCGGTTAAATATTTCCGTCAGTTTCTGTTTGGTGTGCATGGGGAAATCACCCTTCATCATCCAGTCGTAATACTGCGGTTCCTGTTTCAGCACGTCGGCAACGGAACGCCCTTTGTGTTTTCCGAAATTAAAGACTTCTACGCCATTTTCAAATATGAATCGTCTGGCGAAGTCAACGATAGGTTCTTCGCCGAGGAATTTGATGATGGCATCAACGTCTTTTCCAATATTGGGATAACGCTCCACTTGCGCTGCCAGGACTTCCCAGGTAGCTTCCGCATCTGCTTCGGCACTATGGGCATTGTCCAGGGACTTATTGCAGTAGAATTTGTATGCGGCAGATAAGGTCCGGGGTTCCATCACATGAAAAATTTTCTGCACATCCAGCATACGGTGAGTAGTAAGGTCAAGGGTGAGGCCGGCGCGGAGAAATTCCTCCATGAGCAGGGGCCAATCAAAGCGGTTTGAATTGTACCCGGCGAGGTCACAATGCTCTATAAACTGTTTGAATTCATTGGCTACATTCCTAAAAGGAGGGGCATCTTTTACCATTTCATCGCTGATCCCGTGGATCTTGGCCGCCGCTTCAGGAATCTTCATTTCGGGATTGATCAGCTTGCGCTTCACTGTTTTGGAGCCATCGGTATTGATTTTGACTATCGCAATTTCTACGATGCGGTCAACAGCAAGGTTGGTTCCGGTAGTTTCCAGGTCAAGGACGGCAATTGGTCTTACTAATTGGATATTCATGCATTGGAGGTATAAGGCGCAAACTTCGACAAAAAAATGCTTTAATCCCCTGCCACTGGTACAAAAAAGCCGGGAGGGTCAAAAAAAGCGAAAAAAATCTTTCCTGTTAACGATTTGACCTTCTTTAAGTTACTACAAAACCCGTGTTAAATTCAGGTTTGCACACGTAAACTTGCTTGCAAATTCGGCGTAGATTTACTTACTTTGTATCCTCTCGCTCCGATACCTTTTGAATCCTCCATTTATCCGCCTCCAACGAGCCTTTCAGGCTGATTCAAAACATTTCAAATTACCACAAAATGAAAAGGTTAATTTTAGCTTTCGTACTCGTGACAACTGTTACCCTCATGATGACTTCCTGTACAACCGCTAAGAGCAGCGCCCGCGGAGGCTGCCAGTCCACAAAAGGTATGATTGGTTACAGGTAAGCAGTTTCACTCTCTGAACAAAACATACTGAGGCCGGGTTTCCGGCCTTTTTTTTATTTTAGCAGTTGGACATTTGAACCATTGGACCGTTGGGCAATTGAACACGGCAACCTCCAACCTACAACCTTCAAACTCTTTTATCGCATATATCTCATCAAGGACACCGCACTGCCCTGTTTTTCACTCAAAGTGAAATAGTACTTTCCGTCATTAGTAAAGCAAATCGCCTCGCCTTGTTGTTCTAACTGATACGGCAGTGTAGTGAAGGATTTGGCAAGTACGGTGGAGATTTTTTCTCCCGGCAGTCTCATATAGAAGCGAATGGTTAAGTAATCTTTCACAGCAACACCTGAGCCATCACTCAGGATTGCCGCGCTCACCACGCCACTGTATGGCAATTCACCGGCTTTGGTGGCTATGTTTACCGTGGCTGAACTATATGGATATTTCACTACATAAACACCAGACCTGGCGTCACGTTTGGTGAGGATATAAATGTCCAAAGATCCTGGTTCAACGATGATCGCTTCCGCATCATGGGCTCCATCTTCGTACCTGACAGGAAATGTCTCTACCAGGATCTCGGAAGCGGAAGCGGCGGTTTCGGGAGCCCGAAGAATGTTGACGCGATCGCGTTTCTGATCGTTATCCCCGATATCTGCAATATATAGGTACCTCAGCGTGGGATCTGGCCCGCTAGCAAGGGCAAGGTCTTCCCAGTCTGTATTCACCGCCCCTTTAATGAGAAAGGTTTTCACGAGCTGCCCCTGATGGGAAAGCAAGCTCAGTTCGGGCGGATTACCGCTGTCTTCCTGCACCCAGAGCATGCCTGCGTTAAGACGGGAATCCGCAATACCGGAAGCCTCCTCCAGCACACCCGCTGCCATTGGAAAGGCAACCGGGCTGTCTGCTTCAGAAGATTCTTTCTTACAACCGGGCAATAGCCCGATCACCAATGCAACCCAAAAGACCCTTTGTTTCATCTTGTGCATGCCAGGGTAAATATATCAAATCCGGTGGTTACCTCGGAATTCGCTATTTTTACAGACCGGGGCTGACCGGTTTTGACAGCATAGATCTTTGTATGTAAGCATGCAGTGCGTTGCGTAATTGGCACTTTAATCTGAATACGAAAACTTCAAATGGCAATACACAGTATGCCATGGCTGCCTAATCAGTGATTAGCGTATCCATTATGGCCGGGTAAGCGGGCCTTCCTTTGCCAAGCTACCCCGCCCAATCAAAAAGAAGTAAGGACGCTACGGAAGAAGGCTGTGACTTCCGTCTAAGACCATCCAGCTAAGGCATCCATTGGTACGTCCGGTTCCGGTGGCTGCCCAACAATCAATGCCGGAATAAGCATGTAGAAAGCTTATGGGGAATATGTTTGGACGCGGGTTCGAATCCCGCCAGCTCCACTTAAGCAAGGGAGAAGCGAAAGGGAGAAGTTGGAAGACTTCTCCTTTTTCTTTAAGGTTATCTATGGGATGTTTCATTAGACAGCCTGGAAAAAGACACAGGCTCAACACAATGGAAAATGCCCAAAGCACGCTGTTTGGCATTTTTTTTATACTTTGGCGTAAATTTCAAGAACCCAGAACTACTATTTATGAAAAGATTATTCCTGTTCATGACCGGCTTGGCGCTGGCGCATACAGGTCTAAAAGCCCAGGAGTTGGATGAAAATCTGCCTCATGCCGGTTTGAAACTTGGTGCAAACTACTCTACGTTTAAGCTCGGAAGCAACAATCCACAGAACTATACGAATGGATGGAGAACCGGTTTTGTAGGGGGTGCGTTTTTTAATGTTCCCATCGCGAAAAGGTGGGCAATTCAGCCAGAAATTCTGTATTCGCAGATGGGCGGCTATATCAACCGTGGATCTGTTTTAGGAAATGAATTCCAGCGCTTCAGCAATCTCTCTATCCCGGTTATGTTCAAGTATTATCTGGGTTCAGATATTCGCCTGTTATTTGGTGGTCAGGCTGATATCGTGTTACAGGCCAAGGGCCGCCTCGGTGGTGCCACTGAACAAGAAAACACGGATGATTTCCAACGTGATCATTTTGCGCTGACTGCAGGTGCAGAATACTGGCCTACCTGGAACTGGGGAATCGGTGGCCGTTACATCCATGGTATCAATGATATCACGGAAGGCGGTGTCCCTTCCCTGAAAAACCAAGGCGCTCAGATCTATGTAAGCTATCGCTTTGGTAAAAAACCAGTTCCTCCTCCACCTCCACCGCCACCTCCGGTGCCAGTGGTTACAGATCGTGATAACGATGGTATTCCTGATACGGATGATAAATGTCCGGATGTTCCCGGCCTAGCAAAGTACCAAGGATGCCCCATCCCAGATACGGATAAAGATGGCCTCAATGATGAGACCGATAAATGTCCCACTGTTCCAGGCCTGGCCAAGTTCCAGGGTTGCCCAGACAGGGATAATGATGGTATCCAGGATTCAGAAGACAAGTGTCCTGATGTAGCCGGCCTCGCCCGCTACCAGGGATGTCCTATTCCTGATACGGATAATGATGGTGTGAACGATGAAGAAGATAAGTGCCCAACGATCCCAGGTGTTGCTGAGAACTTC
>REAQ01000159.1 GCA_004294195.1 Sphingobacteriales bacterium
AGGTATTGCCCTTGAAATCACCACTGCCATCAAATATGATTGTGGGTTTTTTCTCAGGATACAAACCATCAAAAGCAATGCGTGGTCCTGTGATGTATTCCAGTTCCCAGGTTCCGGCGAGTTCTGCCGGCATGCCTGCAGGTGCATCGGCGCCGTTGAACTTAGCCAACAAAGTTGTACCGTTATACAGGCGCATTTCTTTTCCGGCAATGCTCCAGTGAGTAGCTTCATTGATCGCTTTCAGAAATGGGGCTTCAACATTTGCATCCATACAAGCCATCCGTGTTACTGCAGCCGGACCGAACTTAATCATATGATCACCGCTCAACTCAAATGTACCGTTGAGTCTATTACAACTGGTGCTACCCGTCACCTTGCTCACCTGTCCCGCTGAAAAGGCGAGGTTGGCCTTACTGTTCGGTTGTGCCACACCGTTTAATTCACTAAGTGTCCATTGATAGCGGAAGATGTCTTCACTCCCACCACTGTAAGTAACTGTACTCATTTCTTTCTGTGTTTTACAGGATATGCCGAGAAGGGATACTGCCAGGAACAAATACATTATTTTTTTCATACCAATTCATTATTTACAAATGTAAAGATGCAAAGTAGGAAGAGATTACATAATCTGATTTTGGGACAAAATCAAACACAGGTTGCAAGTTGCAGGTTGGAGGTTGCGGAGAGGCGTCTGCAACCTCCAACCTGCAACCTGCAACCTCTTAATGCTTTGTATCCAAATAATGTTTCCTCAACAAGTCCTCCCCATACTCGTTCCCTTTCTCCCTCCAAATAGTATGGATGTGATTTCCGCGGTTGTCCATCTCAATCAAAAATGTGGGCCCGTTGAGCATAAAGTAATGGGATTTTTCTTCTGTGTATGGACCAATCCAGCCGAAGTACACATTTTGCAAACCCGCTCTCATGATCTTGTCATATTCTTCATTCGCTTTCTCCCATTCAAAATTGAACACATATTCACGGATGATCCTCGCCACCAACTCGCGCTGTGCTGCATTCATCTCAGTTCCTTTCACACCCCAGTTAGTAATCAATCGTTTACCGCTCTCTGCAGCCGTGATGATATCTCCGGGCACTACGGTATCCCAGGTGGCCCGCTTACGCATCTCGGGTGTGAATGAATTCACCAGTTTCAATCCGAGATCGTCTTCCTGTCCGAGTATCCGCCATCCTGCATAGTCCAGAATACGATACTCCGCAGGATCTGAGCCGATGAAAAATGGTGTCACAGCAACCTTTCCATTCAGGACAGTAAAGTTCAGGGAAATATGATGCCCCTCGATCTTATATCCCCAGTGATTACCGGCACGGGGATCGCCGAAAAAAGCTAGATAGAAATTCTTATGGGTCCATTGCAGATCCATCAGGAACTTATAGGTGCGGTCGTTAACCTCTCCCCTTGCCTTCAACGTGTCATACATCATGTTAAGGAGGTTATCCATGTGAAACACGCCGGTAGACTTCAAATAGCCCTGCGAACTAAGGGAGACGGAGATGAGCCGATGCAGTTGGATCCGTTGCCCCTCTGTCATCGCACCTATATTTAGGCCTACCCTTGCCCGTAAGCCGATGGGAAGATTGTTCCACTTGACACGTGCTGAGTCATTCATTTGAAACAATACCCGCTTCTTCTGCAGGTCCGTCATACTGTCCAAAATATCCGTAGCCACCAGCTGCAGTTCTTTTACGTAAGAATCCTGCGCGTGTGTTACAGTAAGGGAGAAGATGAAGGCGGAAGCGAGAAGAAGCTTATACATAGTAATTTACAATTGGCAATTAACAATCAGCAATTTGCAATAGAATTTGGATATTAGAGATATGACAACCACCAATGCTTGTTTGCACTCTTATAACGGTCATACTTTTTACACAAGGGATAGAGTGCGATGATCAACAACACCCAGCCAACGTATACACCCCAAAGCGGGAAGCCCAGGGTAAAAGGACGGAATAGGAATGGGTTTCCGGAACCCACAATATCCGCCTTCCCGTAGCCCTGAACAAAGAAAATGATCACCGTAATAAAATGTATGGCAAAGAAATGGATCACATAGTAAAAGAAGGGAACCCTGCCAAACACGTTCATCACTTTAGTAAATCGATTTTGTGTGTGTTCCAGCATAGCCAACGCAACCATCGCTACGCCGAGGGTACAGGCATAGTATAGTAATGACGCAGGATATTTTGTGATGTTTAAAAAAGATAGAATGGTATACTCCGTTCCCCTAGGTTGTTCGGCCCAGGGATTCTGATCGCCATACCCGTTAATGAATCGCAACACCACAAAAAACGCCAAACTTCCCAGTCCCAGCATCCATAACATTTTCACTCTTCGTTCAGGCGTTACCGTTGGAGTAAACAATTTACCGAGCCCGTAACCTGTAAGCATTACACCCAACCAGGGCAATAACGAATACAACACAAAGATCATCCGATCTGCACTGATCGGAATTACTACATTATATGAATAGTAGAAGATCATCCCCAATGGTGAATTCTTTACACT
>REAQ01000160.1 GCA_004294195.1 Sphingobacteriales bacterium
GGACAAATTCTTCCCGTGAACTCAGGGAAGTTGTTGGTGGAGGTAAGAATATCGTAGGCCTCTTTCCAGCTCTTGCGGAATACGGCATCATTAAACTCGGGAATGATATTACCTAAAGGACAACCACTGTGGCAAAAAGGAACACCACAGTCCATGCACCTTGCAGCCTGCTGGTTGAGTTTTTCGTCACTGTATCTTTGAACGAATTCCTGGTAATTTTTTAACCTGTCTTCCACCGGTATTTTTGCAGGAAGTTCTCTGTTGAACTCCATGAATCCTGTTATTTTTCCCATATCTCGATGATGATGCTGTTATTGAATTAATGACTGACTACTCCTTGTGCCATTGATTTGGCTTGTAGCGCTTTTTTGTAATCTCTCGGGAATACTTTTACGAAATGCCTGAGCTGTGATTCTAAATCATCAAGGATGAATTTCGCAACAGCACTGCCTGTATAGCTGTAATGCTCCTGGATCATGGATCTCAACTCTGCCGCACTCTCGTGGTCAATGCTATCCAGGTCAACCATTTCCTGATTACAGTTGCCGGCAAAATTTCCGTTGACATCATACACATAGGCGATGCCACCACTCATGCCCGCCGCAAAGTTCCTTCCTGTTTCGCCAAGGATCACGGCCCTGCCTCCGGTCATGTATTCACAACCATGATCTCCAACGCCTTCTACCACTGCTGTTACGCCGGAGTTTCTCACACAGAATCTTTCCCCCGCTTTACCTCTGATAAAAGCCTTGCCTGATGTTGCACCGTAGAAGGCCACATTGCCAATAACAATATTTTTTTCAGGAACAAATCCTGCAGTATGATCCGGATATATAATCAGTTTCGCACCACTCAATCCTTTACCGAAATAATCATTTGCATCGCCCTCCATTTCATGTGTGATCCCACGGGTGTTAAAGGCTGCAAAACTTTGTCCTGCTGTTCCCCGGTATTTAAAATGTATGGTATCATCAGGTAATCCTGCATCGCGATATTTTTTGGTGATCTCGTTAGACAATATAGTACCCGTAGTTCGGTCCGTATTCTTGATCTCAAACTGTGCTTGTACGCGCTGACCCTTTTCCAGTGCGGGTTGTGCGGCCTGAAGCAATCTCCAGTCGAGCACCATACCCAAACCATGATCCTGCTCTTCCTGTTTGTACAGGCCTGTATACATCGATGTAGGTTCTTTGTATAAGATCGGTGCAAGATTTAATCCTTTGTATTTCCAATGATCGATGTTTTCTTTCTGCACAAGATTGTCTACCTGACCTACCATTTCATTAATGGTTCTGAACCCCATTTCTGCCATGATCTCGCGCAATTCATGCGTCAGGAACTTGATGAAGTTGACCACATATTCTGCGGCACCATTAAAACGCTTGCGCAATTCAGGGTCTTGTGTGGCTACACCTACAGGACATGTATTCAGATGGCATTTGCGCATCAGGATACAGCCTTCCACAACCAATGCCGCCGTTGCAACGCCCCATTCTTCGGCACCCAGCAAGGTAGCGATCGCCACATCGCGGCCCGTTTTCAGCTGGCCGTCTGTTTGTAATACAACCCTGCTGCGTAATTTATTTTTTACGAGGGTCTGTTGTGATTCAGCCAAACCAAGTTCCCAGGGCAGTCCAGCATGTTTGATGGAGCTGATCGGCGATGCACCTGTTCCGCCGTCGAAACCGGACACAAGAATGACATCTGCTTTTGCTTTGGCAACGCCAGCTGCAATAGTACCTACGCCTGCTTTGGAAACGAGCTTCACGCTGATACGTGCAGCCCTGTTTGCATTCTTTAAATCGAAGATCAGCTGCGCAAGATCTTCAATAGAGTAAATATCGTGATGCGGTGGAGGAGAGATCAAACCCACGCCTGGCGTTGAATGCCGCACGCGACCAATCCAATCGTCCACTTTATGCCCGGGTAGCTGTCCACCTTCACCAGGCTTAGCGCCCTGTGCCATTTTAATTTGCAGTTCATCTGCCTCCGTGAGATACAGGCTCGTTACGCCAAACCGCGCAGACGCTACTTGCTTGATGGATGAGCGCATGGAATCTCCGTTTGGAAGACGTTGGTATCTTGCTTCATCTTCACCGCCCTCGCCGGTATTGCTTTTTGCACCAAGCCTGTTCATTGCAATGGCGAGTGTAGTATGTGCTTCCCAGGAAATAGAACCAAAACTCATTGCACCTGTGGCGAATCGCTTATAAATGTTTTCTGCCGGCTCCACTTCGTCAATACTGATGGCTGGTCTCGTTCTGCGGAACTCCAACAAGCTCCTTAGCGTACAGGCTTTTTCCGATTGTTCATTCACCAGTTTTGAATACTTTTTGAACAATCCAAAATCATTGGTGCGCGTAGAGTGTTGCAACAAATGAATGGTCTGTGGATTAAACAGGTGGAACTCGCCTTTTCGTTTCCATTGGTAAACGCCACCCACAGGTAAACGATCTACCGGTATATCTTTTCTGGAGAAGGCCACTTCATGTTTGATCAACACTTCTTTTGCGATCTCATCAAG
>REAQ01000285.1 GCA_004294195.1 Sphingobacteriales bacterium
AGACTGCCTGATTTTAAATAGTGTCTTTACTTAGTGTGAGGGAGAAGATAAAGGGAGAAGTGCGAAGGCTTCTTCGCACTTCTCCCTTTATCTAAACACTTATTTAAGAAGCAGTTCCTTAAACGCCAGAGAGTCTCCACTGAACACATTAAAATCAACAGGCGTAGTGATGCCGTTGACGCGGCCTTTTTCAGAATGCTGCCACATGATCCAGTTTCTTTGAATACGTGGGCGATTGCGCTGGATATAATGTGCCACCCAAAGTGGATAGCCATCGAAATCTTCCCCCAACACCCGATCATAAAAATCTGCACCAGTATAGATGATCGGCCGCACATGATAATGGGATTCGATGGTCTGCAGAAAATCACGAACCCTTTTATTGATATCTTCTTTGCGCACGCCATAGGTTTCTTCTACATCCAGCACAGGAGGAAGATCGCCCGGCTCAAGTTTTACGGTGCGGATAAAATTCTGCGCCTGTTGTACACCACTTTTTGTAGCGAGAAAAAAATGATAGGCGCCTCTTGTGATACCTGCTTCTTTGGCCTTGCGCCAGTTGCGGCGATATTGCCAATCAACATTGCTGATTCCTTCCGTGGCCTTGATGACAGCAAAGCCCAGCTTTACATCCTTTACTTCCATTTTCCGCACTTCTTCCCAAGAGATCACACTCTGGTGATGAGAAACATCGATGCCATGGATCTCATAGTCAATAGGTAATGCAATACCAAATCCGGGATAGTGTGCAAACCCTGCCTGTTTTTCCATCCACCAGAAGTAAAGGAAATATCCTCCTAATCCCATCAACAGGGTAAAGGATACAGCGAGAAGGATCTTATTTGGAATTTTTTTCTTTTTACGCGCGGACATGGGCCGGTATGGGACTGCAAATTAGGTTATTTCATGATCCTTTGCACGTAGTTTGCTGAAGCAGATTTCACGCGAACAAAATATACACCTTGCGACCAGGACGCGGAAGAAATAAGGAGTAACTCATTTCCCGCAGGAAGGCTCGTATTGTTTTTATACATCAGTTGACCTGCAGCATTGTGTATAGTGATCTGCGCCGATGGATCTGCGAAGTTTGCCAATAAGATGGAGAACTGTCCACCCACTGGATTTGGGAATATTTTGATGGTTTGTTCGCTGTATGAATCATCATCCCGCAATACCTTATTGTTTGCAGAAACAAGTTTGAGCAAGGGATCAAAAATGACGGTATCCGGAATGAATCCAAGTTGAAGGATTTCGGTTTGCCCGGACCGGCTATGATCTATAACTACTATCGTATCTCTGCTGCTGTTTTTAAACTGGATAGGGACAGGCATTTCGAAGAAACGGACTGAAGGGTGTGTGGTAGTTTGGTTGAGTTTTAGTTGAACACGGGAAGAGCCAAGCGGGAGCCATCTGATTTCATACTGTGGATATCCTTCACCATAGATCCAGTCTTTGAAAAATTCATCAAGAGAAATGCCAGCTTCTTTTTCAAGATTTCGTTTCAGATCTGGCGTTCTTGCAAAGCCGTAAGCAATGGCCGTGTCGTTCAAATATGATCTGACACCGCGGAAGAATTTTTCTTCGCCCAATTTCCATTTCAACATTTGTAATGCCCATCCGCCTTTTAGGTAGCTGAGCCTATAACTGAATATCCTGCTTGGATTAGTGGTATCATTTACAAAAACGGAACCGCCTGGCTGTTCGGTAATGACACCCAGATCTCCCTTATACCTGAAGAGAACGCTTTCCATGGATTCCACCGTTTCGTAGTACATATACACACTGAATATCGCAAAACCCTCGTTCAGCCATATGTCTTGCCAGGAGCCACAGGTGAGTTTGTCGCCAAACCATTGGTGTGCCAGCTCATGGGTGATTAAACCGTCATTGGTGTTGCCCATGAAGGAGTTGGTCTGGTGTTCCATGCCGCCGCCAAAACCTACCTGTGTATGTGCATACTTTTCTGTTCTGAAAGGATATGGACCGATCCGATCTTCCATGAGTCGCATGACTTGCCGGGTAATGGGAACTGATGCCTTCCATATACCGGAAGCTTCAGGGTAAACGTATTGTTCCAGTGGCAAGACCTTGCCCGATAGCTGGATGGTATCCTGTTGAACTTCATAGTTTGTGGCAGCTAACGCTACGAGGTAGGTTGCGATGGGGTAACGATGTTTCCACCACACAGTACGTTTTCCGTTGGATACCGTTTCTTGCAAAAGTCTTCCGTTGAATGAAGCGAAGTATTGCTCGGGGGTAACAATAACGGCATCAATGGAGTCAGCCTTATCATCGAGTCCATTCCTGCAGGGCCACCAATCTTTTGAGCCATACGGTTCACTGAGGGTCCAGATGATCGGAACGCCCGCGTGACTGCTCTGACTGAAACTTCCAAAACCGGCCACTGGCGGTACACCACCATAGCAAATGGTGATGGAATCCCTTGCGCCATTTGTCAGGGTAGCTGGGAATGTAATATCCACCGTTTGATTGCCTGCACGAGAAAAGGAAATAGACTTCCCATGGTATATCACACTGTCTACCGTGAGTGCATCAGCTAGATCAAACCGAACAGAACTGGCTGTGCCGTTGATCGTGAAACTAGGAGTTACCTGCCCTCTGATAAATCGCACCGCAGGATTGATCTCCCAGTAAAACCTGTAGTGTTGAACGGTGAAATTGGAAGACGCTGCACTGGTTTCTTTTAATCCAAATGCCTTCATCGCTCTTTGTTGCTCAAATTCAGCAATACGTCTCATGTCTGACTGTGCGTGGGCAACAGAGACGATCATACAGAGGATAAGAGCAGCTAATAATCGCATAGATATAAAGTTCGGAAGCTTATGCATATAACGCCAGATGGAATCATTAATTTTATCCTCCGGCATGTCCCGAATTAATATTACCGATACCACCAACCTCCTTTCAAAGCTGACGCTTCGCCGTGCATGGAATGCTGCAAAGGTGTTGGGCAGTTTCTACCTGAGCCGCCTCACCGGGAAACCCGTCCAGTGGGGTTATCCCGTCTCTATTTCATTTGAACCCACCACCTCCTGTAACCTTCGCTGCCCGGAATGCCCCAGCGGTTTGCGCGCATTTACCAGGCCAACGGGGATGCTGGAAAACCAGTTTTTCCGGCAGACGATTGATGAAATGCATAAGGAATTGCTTTACCTGATCTTCTATTTTCAAGGGGAACCCTACCTGAATCCGGCGTTTCTGGACATGGTGCAGTATGCGGCTTCCAGGAAGATTTATACCGCTACCTCTACCAATGCCCATTACCTGAACGACGAAAATGCGCGGAAAACGGTGGAGAGCGGGCTGGACAGGCTCATTATTTCTATTGATGGAACCACGCAGGAGGTTTACCAGCAATACCGCGTAGGGGGCCGGCTAGACAAAGTGATTGAAGGAGCAAAGAACATCGTCAAATGGAAAAAAACACTCAACAGCAGCAAGCCCTTTGTGGTTTTCCAGTTCCTGGTGGTGAAACCCAACGAACACCAGATTGAAGAAGTGAAGCAGCTCGCCAAAGACGTTGGTGTTGATGATGTCTGGTTTAAGACCGCTCAGATCTACGATTATGAAAAAGATCCCAATCAACTGATCCCTACCATCGATAAGTATTCAAGGTACAAGAAGAAGGGCGATGTGTACGAGCCCAAGAACAAACTCGCCAATCATTGCTGGAAGCTCTGGCATGCCAATGTCATCACCTGGGATGGGCTGGTGGTGCCCTGTTGTTTTGATAAAGATGCGCAACACCAGCTGGGCAACCTTAAGGAAATGAGTTTTCGGGAAACATGGAACAATGAGGCGTATAAGATGTTCCGCAAACAATTGATGAATAGCCGGAAAAACATTGATATTTGTTCTAATTGTAGTGAGGGGACTAAGGTGTGGGGGTAGTCAGTAACTCAGCAACTCAGCAACTCAGTAACTCAGCAACTCAATAACTCAGCAACTCAGATTGACAAGATTCAACCAAAGAGTTAGGCAGATCGTTCTGATGTTGATCATCGGCCTATTGGCCATCCTGATCATTAAAGAGCTGTACATCTTTGTGCCGGGTTTTCTTGGGGCTGTTACTTTCTACATCTTGACCAGGGGCATGTACCTCAGACTGACGGAAAAGAAAAAGTGGAGCGCAAAGTGGACAGCCCTGTTGTTCATTGTGGTGTCGCTCATCGGAATATTGCTGCCCCTCTACTTCACCGTGCGGGTAATGCTTCCCAAGATCAACGAAGTGTTTGGTCATACCGAAGAGCTGATGCAGGGCGTGCAGGAACTCAGTGCGAGAATCGCAGAATATACGGGTACACAGCTGCTCACTAAAGAAAATATGGGAGAGCTACAGAAAATGGTGGGCAATTTCATCCCTACGTTTTTAAACAGCTCGTTGACCATTCTTGGTAATCTTGCCATGATGTTCTTCATCCTTTATTTCATGTATGTGAATGGTAAATCGATGGAGTCCCGTATTAAACATTTCATCCCGCTTCATCAGGATAGCATTGATAAACTGGCCCATGAAACGATAAATATGGTAAGGGCGAATGCCATCGGTATTCCGCTGATTTCACTTATCCAGGGGGTTACGGCTACCATCGGCTACTGGATCTTTGGCTTGTCTGATTGGGGGCTCTGGGGATTCCTAACTGGCGTGTTCGCGTTCTTTCCTGTAGTAGGAACCATGATCATCTGGTTGCCCCTGGTGGTGTTCTTATATGCGCAGGGCGCAAGCTGGCAGGCAACGGGTCTGATGATCTACAGTCTGCTGGTCACCGGTAATGTGGATTATCTATCCCGCGTAACCCTCATGCGCAAGATCGGTGATGTGCACCCCCTGATCACCATCCTCGGGGTGATTGTTGGTTTGGGCCTTTTTGGATTTATGGGTTTTATCTTTGGTCCTTTACTCTTATCTTATCTGATCTTACTTATTCGTATATACACCAGTGAATTTGTGGAAACCACCGGCCATCATTCACAACCAAACGATTTGCATGAGCCTCGAGAAGGACATAAGCCAGCAGAACTTCCGTAATGAAAACCATAAAGCGGTTGTCAACATCATCTATACCTATCATTGGATCACTGAGAAAATCCGTGGCCAGTTGGACGAGGAAGACCTCACCATGCAACAGTTTAACATTCTCCGCATTTTGAGGGGCAGTGATCCTGAACCTTTATCAACCCTGCAGATCAGAGACCGGATGCTCGATAAAATGAGCGACACCTCCAGGATCGTGGACAGGCTGCTTGCAAAGGGGCTTGCATCAAAGAAACCTTCCAAAACAGACAAGCGATTAGTGGAAGTGAAGATCACGGCCAAAGGAAAGGCGATCCTCGCCAAGCTGGATAAGAAGAGTAAAGTGATGGACGATCTGGTGTCTGAGCTGAACGAAACAGAAATGAAAACCCTGAGCAAGTTGTTGGATAAGCTCAGGAACTCAGCGGGAATGTTGCTGATGATGTTGATGTGGTTGGTTTCTTTCTCGCTTACTGCGCAGGACAAAAAGTATGAGTTCAGAGCCGCCTGGGTGGCCACGGTAGATAATATCGATTGGCCCTCTAAAAAAGGCTTGCCGGTAGATTCACAGAAAGCAGAATTTGTGCGCCTTGCAGATATGCACAAGATGAATGGCATGAATGCACTCATTGTGCAGATCAGGCCGGCAACCGATGCCTTTTACCCTTCACCGTATGAACCCTGGAGCGAGTGGCTGACGGGAACACAAGGTCAGCCTCCTGCCCCGTACTACGATCCCCTTCAGTTCATGATCGAGGAAACCCACAAACGGGGAATGGAGTTTCATGCCTGGTGCAATCCTTACCGGGCGGACTATCTCATCGGGAAGTCATCGATCTCCCCTTCGCATATTACCAGGGTAAGGCCTGAATGGTTCCTGGACTATGGCGGAAAACGATATTTTGATCCGGGAAACAAAGCGGTGCAGGAATATACGATCCAGGTGATCAAAGATGTGTTGGAGCGATATGATGTGGATGGACTGCATTTTGATGACTATTTCTATCCTTACCGGATCGCTGGTAAAGAGTTTCCCGATGCCATATCTTATGCCACCTCCGGTACAACCCTCGCGCGCGACGATTGGCGGCGAAGTAATGTAGACTCCATCATCGTAAGGCTTCATCGCCTCATTCGTGCGGAGAAACCGGGCTGTAAGTTCGGTATTTCGCCATTTGGCGTGTGGCGCAACAGCGACAAAGATCCGATGGGTTCCAATACCAAGGCGGGGCAGACCAATTATGATGACCTGTATGCCAATATCTTGTTATGGCTGAAGGAAGGTTGGATCGATTATGTAGCACCGCAACTGTACTGGGAGTTTGGCCACCGGGCTGCCCCATATGAGGTGTTGCTGGATTGGTGGAGCAAGAATACCTATGGCAGGCATTGTTATATAGGATTGGGCATTTACCGTGCCGGAAGCAATGTGGCATGGAGGGATACTACTTTATTGGCTCGTCAGATTGACGCCTTGCGGAACACGCCCAATATCCAGGGGGCGATTTATTTCAGCAGTAAGAGCTTTATCAATAACCCCAATGGTTGGAGCGAGATGCTCAGGACCAAGTACTATGCAGAGCCGGCGGAGACACCAATAATGCCGTGGCTGAGTAAATAATGTGGCAATTTGGAAATGCGGCAGTGCGGCAATTTCGGAAGCGCGGCCGTGCGTTGCCGGCCTGCGCAGAAACACTCGGAGTGACTGCGGGCGCGCCGCAACGCATGGCGCGCCTTCCTACATTTCCGCACTGCCGCATTTCCGCATTGGCTAATTAGTTATTTCCCATACTCCAGCCTGTGCGCCACCTCATAGGTTCCCAGTCTGAACTTGATGGGCAGTCCCGTCCATTTCTCCAGTTTGTATTCCTGTATACAGAAGAAGCCGGCTGGCATTGTTTGTATTAAGAGATAGGGGGAGGCTTTAGGGGGAGGCGGAGGATTGGGCTGCTGCTTGAATAATGAGTCTAAACCTTTCTCCGGCACCCAGGTCAAATTTTTTTTAACATATTTTTTCTCCTGCGAAAACCCCGCCAGATGCAGTAAAATCAGGGCAATAAGAAGAATTGAACATCGTTGCATCCGAATCATCCCACAATTGTTTTATATTTACGGCAAGATTTTTGTGGCAAGCGCGCGCTTTTCCCTAAAATAGCAATTAGCTAATAGCTAGTAGCTAATAAAGGTAGTTGATTATGGCACTCCGGCAGAGTTTACAGCAAAAGTTACTCCAAAAGCTTTCTCCCCAGCAGATTCAGCTCATGAAACTGCTGCAGGTGCCTACAGCCAATCTCGAAGAGCGAATCAAGGAAGAAATGGAAGAGAATCCTGCACTCGAACAAGGCGAAGATGGGCATGATGAGTTTGATGAAATGAACGATGAGTTTACGGAGAAAGAAAAGGAGGCGGAAGAATTTGAAGAGCCCGATGGATCGGAAGAAGATTATGACACCGTAGATATCAGTGAATATGTGACGGAGGGCGATGATGACATTGCCGAGTACAAACTGAAGGACGACAACTATCCAGAAATTGATGAAGGGCGCACCAGCCCCCATTCCGTGGAAACCAGTTTTCACGAGCAACTGCTGGAGCAACTGGGTATGCTCACCATTGATGAGCGTAAATTGCGGATCGCTGAGCAGATCGTGGGAAGTATTGATGACGATGGATATCTGCGCCGCGAAACCACTTCTATTGTTGATGACCTTGCCTTTCGGCAAAATATAAACACAACGGTAGCTGAGATCGAAGAGCTGATTAAACAGATCCAGCAGTTTGATCCCCCTGGTATTGCTGCGCGGGATCTCCAGGAATGCCTGCTCCTTCAATTATATCGCAGGCAGCTGCAAAATGACGACGAAGCCATCGATCAGGCCATCGATATCCTACAACATTATTTCGACGAGTTTACAAAGAAGCATTACGAGAAAATCCAGCGCGGGTTGAACCTGTCCGATGAGGATCTGCGGGGTGCCATCAACCAGATCATCCGGTTGAGTCCCAAACCCGGATCCAACCTCGGTGAGATGAACAAGGCGGAGAGCTATATCATCCCGGACTTTTTCATCTACAACAATGCCGGTAAACTAGAGCTTTCCCTCAATTCAAAGAACGCACCTGATCTCCGGATCAGTGAAGGCTATCGGGATATGTTGAAAGAGTACGACCGTGGCGCAAAGAAAGACAAACGCCAGAAAGAGGCAGTGCTCTTCATCAAACAGAAGATCGATGCGGCAAAATGGTTTATCGATGCCATCAAGCAGCGACAAAATACACTGTATGCTACCATGGAATCCATCATGAAGCATCAGGAAGAGTTCTTCATGACGGGTGATGAGACTTCGTTAAGGCCAATGATTCTGAAGAATATTGCGGAGAAAACGAACCTGGATATATCTACTGTAAGCCGGGTGGCCAATAGTAAGTTTGTTCAGACGGAGTTTGGGACCTATCGTTTGAAGTTTTTCTTCTCTGAATCCCTAAGTACAGAAAGTGGTGAGGATGTATCTACCCGAGAGGTGAAAAAGATCCTCAGCGATATGGTGGAAGGCGAGAGCAAGCGCAAGCCCCTCAGTGATGAGAAACTCACTGAGCTACTTCAGCAAAAAGGCTATAATATTGCACGCAGAACCGTTGCCAAATATCGGGAGCAGCTCAATATTCCCGTGGCGCGGTTACGTAAAGAGCTTTAACATGGTTTCTTCTTCTCCTGTAGGTTTCCCCAAAATATGGGTGGTGCTGAGCCGCCTTATTTCATTTGTGTTCCATCCTTTGCTGGTGGGTTTGTTCATGGCCTGGTTCCTTATTTATGTGACACCGGGATATTACCAGTATCTGGATCCGAAGGCCAAGACCCTGACACTTGCTACGGTATTTGTTAGCAATTTCTTGCTGCCGGTAGTCATCGTACTGCTGCTGAAAGGGCTGGGTTTCATCGATTCCATTTTCCTAAGGACCCAGAAGGAACGCATTGCTCCCTATATGGCAACGATCATCTTGTTTTTCTGGTCGTGGTACGTTTTTTACAACCGTTATTCAGCTCCGCAAAATTTAAGAGATACTCTTCAAGGCATGTTTTATGCGTCTATTGCGGCCTCCATGTTCAATATTTACTTCAAAATCAGCATGCACGCCATAGGTATGGGCGGATTGGTTGGGATGATGGTGGTTCTGTTGTTTCAGGGTAGTCTCCTCGGGATACTGCCTCTGGCACTGGCTGTGTTAGCTGCAGGGATCGTCATCAGTGCCCGTTTGATCACGGGCGATCATCTTCCGGGCGACATGCTTTCCGGCTTCCTGGTAGGTCTGGGATCGCAGTTGGTGGCACACTTCTTAATCTAGGTTCCAGGTGGCAGGTTGAAGGTTGCAGGTCTCAAAGAATGCCAAGTGCCCTATGCCCAATGCCTCCTCGGCATATACCAAAAAAAGAAACTCCGCCAAAAAGCGGAGTCTCGAACCAACCATTCTTATTAATAGTCCTTAACCGCGGAGTAGTTGGGAATTCTTCAGATATGACGGATCGGGGTAGTACAAAAACACTACATTGCCATTCTTGATCCTGTCGATGATCTTTCGGTTTACTTTCTGGGGTACAGCTGGACAGCCGTAACTCCTACCGATGAATCCCTTATTATCGATAACATTTTCGTTTGCATAGTCGGCACCATGCATCACAATAGCCCGGGCCAAAGCACGGTCGTTGATGCCGGTTTCCATTCCCTGAAGGCGCATGGAGTAGCCGTTAGATCCCTGATAAGTGCCCTGGGTAACGTAAAAACCGAGGGAGCTTTTATGGGAAGAAGGTTTATTGGAGAAGCTTTTGGCATATTCCTGTCCGGAGTTTCTGCCATGAGCCACAACAGTTTGGAACACTATATCCTGGGTTTTCAGGTCAACCACGAAGAGTCTTTTTTCCTTAGAAGATTGTGTGAAATCCACGATCGTCAGGATGCTGTCCTCGTTAGCTATTCCTTTTTCCCTGAGTTTTGAAAAGCCTTTCATGGCGTTCATGAAGGCATCAAAGGGAAGTCCTTTTTCAGCGAGGCCGGTATTATAAAACAGGAGGCTAGATGTAGTGATGGCGTTAGATAGGATTGCGGCGGCTGTCACGGGGAGCGCATCTCTCTTTTGACCAGGCTCCGAGTTGGCGGTGCGCTTCGCGGTCATGACCACCGGAGTGAGCATGATGGCGGCGAGGACGGCCATTACCTTTATGGATACGGATTTTTTCATTACGCTGGCTACTAGGTTTGACATTTTAAAAACGGGACTCATGTGCGGTTATTGCCTTTTTTCGGTTTAAAAAATGGGCTTTCTCGCAGCAGTTTGGTTTTGACAGCGTTAGATATTAATCAGAGCCTTAACGCCGCAATTGGGGCACAAAAGTAAGTCCAATTCTGTTGGCGGAGCGTTAAAGTGGCCATTTGGGGTCTTGAAATGACGGATGTGGTTAATGTGATAATTCGGCAATGCGGTAATGCGGCAATGTAGGAAACGCGGCCGTGCGTTGCCGGCCAGCGCACAATCACCCGGAGTGACTGCCGGCGCGCCGCTACGCATGGCGCGCCTTCCATAATTGCCGCATTACCGCATTAACCCGCTATATAGTCCAACCTACAAAGCCCATACGCCTCATTCAGCCGCCCCCTCTTAAGGCATTGGGTGAGTTTTTGCAAGCGGGGGAGATAGAGATCGTATTCTTTTTGGTAGGCT